>CAYHBE010000001.1:0-38190 GCA_964354765.1 uncultured Dehalococcoidales bacterium
TTATCAGAAAACAATAGATATATTCCCAGCAAGATAACGACCGGAGGCAGTACATAATTCCAGAATCCTCCCACATCCCCAAAGAGCCTGCCCAAGGCACCGGCAACTACTCCCAGGATAGTAAAGGTGATTGTCAGTCCTAGTGTAAACATCAGTGAATACTGGACGGCTTTTTGTTGCGAGCCTTCGGCATACCCACCGACATAACCGATAATAAGTGGTATCATCGCTAACACACATGGACTGGCGCTCGAAACAACCCCACCAAAGAAACAGGCAGGGAAAGCAAGCCAGCCCTGGTTCTGTATAATATCCCCGATACCAGCTATCAAACTTTCCAATTACTCGATCCCCATTTGCTTTAGCTTGATAATCATGTCTTTCTCAGGGTAGAAACCAATATGCCGGAATGTTTCAGTACCACTGCTATCAAAAAATATCTGAGTTGGAATTGCCATTATGCCGTAACGTGAGGTAAGGCTTCGGTAATCATCGACGCTGACAATCACCACATTTAATTTATCTTTATATAACAAAGCTAATTCGTCCAGAATAGGCTTCATTTCTTTACAAGGTATACATGTTCCCCGCCCGAATTCTGCGAGGGTTGGCGTTCCACTTGATAAAGCTTTTTCAAGCGGTGAAGCTGCTAGTGGAGTATAAAAGTCAGTCGCTGTGCGTGAGCATCCTATCAATAAAAGCAAAATAGGTAACAAAAGTATGGAGATTACCCAGATTATTCTTGTCATGCGTATCCTCTAATTACTATGTGAGATATTATAAAGTGACCAAGCGATTCGTTATCCTAAATCCGCCTCTTTTTTTCATATGGTTATACTAGTCATCCCCTTGTCCTCATCGGTCTGGCTGATATTTAGCTTCAAAGTCACTATTTCAACTCAATTCGAAGCCATCTGTCTAGGCTTCCTTTGATAAAGCCGTGGTGATAAAAGTAGTCACTTCTGCCTTACTGGGTAGACGTCCGGAAACAACAAGTTTTTCATTAATTACTAAACCAGGTGTAGCGAGTATGGGGTATGCCATGATCTTCTTGATATCCTTCACTTTTTCCACAGTGGCATCGATGGCGAGATCCTTGATTACCTCACGGGTAATCTTCTCGAGCTGATCGCACTTAGCTCAACCCATGCCGAGTACCTTGATTACCATTGACCGTCCTCCTATTTTTATTACTTGTTAACCAACTTGTTATTTTTAACCAGCCGTACTGACCAATCCAATTCTGAATCCGGGATATTAAAGAAGCAAATACCCAAAGGCGTTGAATAGAAAACCAATCGCGATAATGCCCAGGGCAACAATACCGACTAAAACGACCAATAGCTTCATTTTGATAACGTTCTTCAACAAAACCATCGACGGCAGCGAGAGAGCCGTGACAGCCATCATAAATGAGAGGGCGGTACCGAGCCCTACCCCTTTTGACACCAGTGCTTCAGCAATTGGCAGTGTCCCAAAAATATCGGCATACATGGGGACGCCGACTATAGTGCCAACAAAAACCGAGTACCACTTATCCTGGCCTAGAACAGTTGATATTATCGACTCTGGAATCCAATTGTGAATAGCAGCGCCTATTGCAACGCCCGCCACCACGTATATCCATACCCTTTTTACGATGTCGGATAACTGGTTTCTTGCGAAAATGATCCTATCATGGCTGGTCATTTTTTCCTGGTCAACTTCGAGCATTTTATTGCCGAAGACAAATGGCTCTACGTATTTCTCAAGTTTTAGCTTGCTTATCATGGTTCCCGCAAGAACAGCAAGAATGACGCCAACAACGACATAAGCTAATGCAATAGGCCAGTTAAATATGCTGGCAAGTAAAAGCACAGATGCCAGGTCTACCAAGGGCGAAGATATCAGAAAAGAAAAGGTGATCCCAATCGGCAATCCGGCACTGGTAAAGCCAATGAAGAGCGGAATAGATGAACATGAACAAAATGGTGTTAACGTCCCAAGTAAAGCGCCTAGCATATTTGCCCAGATACCGGTAAATCTCCCGAGAATTTTCCTGGATCTTTCAGGCGGGAAGAAGCTCTGGAGATATGATATTACAAAAATGAGGACAGAAAGAAGGATGAATATTTTCACCACATCATAGAGGAAAAATTGAATGCTCCCCCCGACCTTGCCCTCAACATCCAATTTAAATACGTTTGTTACTAACCATGTGACTAAATTGCTCAGCCATTCCATTCTGAGCAACTGATCGTTTAGCCATCCAAAAATAATCAACTGGATTCCGTCCTGAGTTTAAACGAATAAAAATAAATTCTTTCGGCTATTCTCGTTTGAATGCATGAGGTAAGAAAGATATTGATATGCAAATTACGCTTCTTTCACAAGAACCTTTTGGGCTGCCGATGTCTCTACACATCGTGCGCCAACACGCTGCGATTCCTTAAGTCGCTTTTTATCCAGTGCCGCTATCCTGTCGTTCTTCATTACTTCTTTGACAGCTTCGAGTAATTGAGTCCGATACCCTGCGACTCCATCTCTGTCAATCGAGTACATGGACCACAATCCATCTTTCCGCAATGTTAAAAAGCCAGCGTAATATAGAGTGGTCAGGCAACGTGAAGCCCTGGATTGTGATATCTCGAGAGCTTGCATGACCTCACAAACACAGCATTCTCGTTCTAAAAGGATGTTGAGGACACGCAGCTTGGTCTCATCGGACAGCACTTTAAAAGCTTTTACTGTTTCCCTCATTTCTCACCTCGTCAACTGTATGCATAAACCTGCATACAAGCATATAATAACTTGTTGAACAGTTGGTTGTCAACGCATAATATTGTGGTAATCACGCCTATGAGGATGTCATCAAGCGGTAGATAATATATTGTCTACCGATAAAATAAGCACTAGATGGTAGGAGTGCTGTCCTGCCTGTCAACTGAATTGTACTCCAAAAATCACCTTGATAAAGTAGACGATGGCCGGAGAAATAAGTGACGCTAGCAGCTGGCGAAGTATAGAAGCGGTGTAAGGCCAATCATGAATGCTCCGCACATTGGCTTCGTATGTCCCCCAGGCTGTAACCTCGGAAAATACAGTCTCATCTGTCTCCTCCGCTCCGAGTGAGCTCGACCCTCGCATCTTGCGGAAGGCTATTGTAAGTTTTTCCTGTGCCGCATTAAGCTCTCGCTGTTTGACCCGTAGAATCGCGTTGTGGGTGCTTAGCATGGAAGAGAAGAAAATCAGGATAGTAGTGACAATGAGGATGCCATATACAGAGATACTGATGGCATTAAGAAGACTATCGTATGGCACAAAAATCAAACTGATGGTGATACCGCCAATGAATGCCAGTGAGACACCCAGACTCCACTTTGCCACCGGCGACAGTAGTTCCAGATTGAAGATATCCAGGTACTGGATCGAACGCGTCAACCGCGTCAGGTTGCGAACACCGCGCAACCCCGTGTAAACCAACCAGCCAAGCAGTCCTATCATCGTAAATTGGGTGACTAAACGGTACCACTCGAACCATCCATCGGGCCAACCGTCCCAGGTATGCGAAATCACCACTATAGTTCCGATAGATGCTAAAGCTGTCCCTGATTCTCGCCAGCGGTCGTTTTTAGTCAGATCCGTTATCAGCTTTTCTTTGAGCTTACTATCTTTTATGAGAGGGAACAGAGTATTAATCGCTCGATTCCAGTAGCCGTTTATTATCGGGCTGACCAAGATAATGTATATGATGATTGTAGGTGCCTGCACGCTGCCGCGCCAGAATTCCCAGTCCATTTGTCTGAAAGTGATCCGGTCGAGCAGCGCCGACCCGACGAGTAAAGCCAGCAGGATTACAGCAAGGAGCATAATCCCTGCGTATCGCATTCGACCTGATCGCGGCATTTTCTCGATAATAGCTGATTTTACACGCAACGAAATTTCCTGGTGTTCTTTTTTCGTGAGATAAACAACTCAACGATAAATAAAACATGATGCAAAGTCAAGGACTTCAGCAATAACCATCACCCGATGCTATAATTAATTGATTAAATGGACATTTTAGACGAACTTAATCCTGCCCAACGCCAGGCAGTCGAAGCTATTACCGGACCAGTGCTGATCCTGGCAGGACCTGGCAGTGGTAAAACACGCGTCATCACCCACCGTATTGCTTATCTCATACGATTCTGCAAGGTAAATCCGCGACGTATCATGGCGGTTACCTTTACGAATAAAGCGGCTCGGGAAATGGAAAGTCGACTTAAAAACCTGGTAAGTAGATCAGTTGAACAGTTAACAATCGGGACGTTTCATGCTATCTGCGCGAAGATATTGAGAATCGACGGCAAAGCAATCGGCATCGAGTCCAAGTTCGTGATTTATGATGGCGATGACCAAGTCGCGATTATCAAACGCAGTTTCGAAGAGTTGAGACTCGACCCCAAGCAATATAATCCGTCGGCAGTCGCCAGCGCCATCTCACATGCGAAGAGTAAGATGGTCTCTCCATCTGAATATCAAAAACATAACCGCAGCTACTTCGAAGAGATCGTCGGCCGCGTCTACGAATGCTACGAACAGATGCTCCGAGCAAGCCAGGCGCTCGATTTCGACGACCTCCTATTGAAAGTGGTCGAGTTGTTAAAAAAAAGTCCCGAAACACTCAAGCATTATCAAGATCGCTATGCTCATGTCATGGTGGATGAATTCCAGGACACGAACCTCGTCCAGTACGAGTTGGTTAAGCTCATTAGCGGTAGATACCGCAACATTTGCGTAGTCGGTGACCCCGACCAGTCGATATATTCGTGGCGGTCTGCCGATCTCCGCAATATATTGAGTTTTGAAAAGGACTTTCCCGATGCCAAGGTTATTTTCCTCGAGCAGAACTACCGGTCGACCAAGACTATACTGGAGACTGCTTCGCATGTTATTTCCACCAACCAGCAGCGCAAACCAGTAAAGCTGTGGACTGAGAATGTCAAGGGAGAGAAAATTAACGTCATCGAGGCATTTACCGAGCAAGACGAAGCGTTATTTGTGGTGAGGGAAGTGGAACGACTCGTCAGCCATGACGAATTTAAACCCGGCGACATTGCCGTCATGTACCGTACCAATGCACAGTCGCGAGTCCTTGAGGAAGCTTTTATAAGATATGGAATGCCTTATCGACTTGTCGCCGGGACTCGATTTTACGAACGGCGTGAAGTCAAAGATGTGATTGCTTATTTTCGACTTATCCAGAATTCTCAGGACAGCGTCAGCTTGCTGCGTATTATCAATGTGCCGGGACGCGGTATCGGACAGCAGACGCTGAACAAACTTACCGCATGGGCTAATTCGATGGGTATTTCGATATTCGAAGCGCTGAACAGGATGTTGGAAGCCAGAAAAAAAGACAGTAGCCTTCAGCAGCCGTTCGATACGCGGTCAACTGATGTTTTGGTTCGATTCGTTCGAATACTCAACGACTGTATTTTAAAAAGTCGGGAAAAGAACCTAGCGGAGTTATTCGATTTTCTCATGGAATGTTCGGGGTACAAGCAATATACTTTAAATGACGCCGACGGCCAAGAACGGTGGGAAAATGTCATGGAGCTACGGACCGTCGCCGAGCAATACCGCGACTTGTCTCCATCGGAAGCCTTAACAGAATTCCTGGAGAAAGTAGCTCTGGTTTCGGACGTCGATGGGATGGAGGAGGGAGTCGACCGCGTCACCCTGATTACGCTCCACCAGGCGAAGGGGCTGGAGTTTCCGGTAGTATTTATCATCGGGATGGAGGAAAAGCTCCTGCCGCATATCCGGTCGATGGACGATCCTGCCCAAATGGAGGAGGAACGTCGACTTGCCTACGTGGGGATTACGCGGGCAAAGAAGAAGGTTTACCTGGTACATGCTTTCCGACGCTCCTTCATGGGGATGAGTACCATCAATCCACCCTCGCGGTTTCTCGACGATATTCCCAAAGAGTTAACTGTTTCACCCGACTGGTCGGAGGAAAGCAGCAAATCGGTCGAATCATTGTACTCGTGGAACCGGGTACGATCTGATGAACCAGCGAAAGCAGCGGTGGAATCGACGATGGACTTGAAGGACGGCGACCGCGTTCGACATACGCAGTTCGGCGAAGGTCTCGTGATCAGTATGAAAAAAGCGAAGGGCGACTGCGAAGTGACAGTAGCTTTTGACAAAGTCGGACTGAAACGATTGATGTTGAGCTTTGCCCGACTAGAAAAAATATCCTGAAAAGATATTGACTAATTACACGGAAACGTGTACCATTAACTAGACCTCAATGCAGATAATCGTAATATCTTGTACTCGAAATAAATCTGAGGGTGAATAATAATGCCCATAAAAATCCTCGATGAAAGAACAATTGCGCGGATTGCTGCCGGCGAGGTGATTGAAAGACCTGCTTCGGTGGTGAAAGAGCTGGTGGAGAATGCCCTCGATGCGACTGCTCGACAGATGACCGTGGAGTCCAGGGGCGGTGGAGTCAGCTTTATCAGGGTGGTCGATGACGGCATCGGGATACCATCATCGGAAGTGGAGCTAGCATTCGGTCGACATGCCACCTCTAAATTGTCGAGTATCGACGACCTGGAATCGCTGGACACGCTCGGATTTCGCGGCGAAGCTTTGCCCAGTATTGCTGCAGTGGCAGAAGTTGAGATCGTAACCGCAGTCTCTGGCACATCTGGTGGAGATTTTATCCAGTTAAAAAATGGGATAGTTACCACTCATACTAGACAAGCCCGACCACGCGGTACCACCATTACTATAAAAAACCTTTTCCGAGATGTACCAGCGCGACTCAAGTTCTTGAAATCGACCGCAACCGAGAACAGTCATATCGCGCAAATTGTCAGCCAGTATGCCCTCGCTTTCCCCGAGGTCAAGTTTACCCTGCTGCTGGATGGTCGCATTGCTCTTCAAACACCCGGGACAGGTAAATTGCTCGATAGCGTCATCGCAGTTTACGGGGTCGAGACCGCCGGTAAAATGGTCGATCTACCTGATATTGAAAATACTTGGAAATCGGAAAAAAACTCCGAAATTAAAGTCTCTGGTATGGTCAGTTCGCCGGTAATGAGCCGGGCAAATCGCGACTCTATCAGCTTTTTTGTAAATAAAAGGGCGATAAACAGTCGACAGCTCACCTTTGCTGTAGAGGAAGCTTATAGGGGACTCTTAATGCAAGGTCGACATCCGGTCGCTGTTATAAATATCGCCATGTCGTCAGCATTGTTAGATGTAAATGTTCATCCCACGAAGTCGGAAGTAAAGTTCCAGGAAGAGCGCGCCGTTTTTAGCGCCGTGCAAAGAGCCATTCGAGGCGCACTGGTCAACCTGGCGCCTATTCCTCAAATCGAAGACAAGGTACAACATTATCAAGGCAATCGTCCCACGCAAATCCAGATCAATCAATTATTTCCAAATGCGAAACATGATGAGGTGATTTTCTCTTCCAATGCAACTCAGCAGTCCCCCATTCCCGTCGTGACAGTTCTCCCAGCGTTACGTGTCATTGGACAGGTGAATAACTGCTATACCGTGGCTGAAGGGCCCGATGGCGTTTATATCATCGACCAGCATGCTGCGCATGAGCGGATTCTTTACGAAAAGATTAAAAAAGACAAGGCCAGTAAAGATATCGAGGTTCAGGGACTGCTTGAGCCGACGACTTTAGACGTAACGCCTCGACAGCACGCCGTGCTGCAGGAGTGTTATCAAGACTTACAGGAATATGGCTTTACCATCGCGCCTTTTGGTGCACGGAGTTATCTGGTGCGGACCGTACCAGCGGTGTTGAGTCGGGGCGACTGGCTTTCTGCGGTGCGTGAGTTCCTGGACGATCCCACCCACCGGGACAAAGAGCGCAGTGAGGCTATTACAAAGACGCTAGCCTGTCATGGAGCGGTGCGGTCGGGACAATCGCTGAGCGACGAAGAAATGCGGTCTTTAATCCGCCAATTGGAGCTAACGCAGGATCCCTATCATTGCCCGCATGGTCGACCGACCCTAATCCAACTGAGCATCCGGCAACTTGAAAAAGAGTTCGGAAGAGGGTAATTCTTGCCTTACACAAAACTTAGAGTGAAGCCGGTTGCTCATTACATGGTTCCGGACTTGCTGCCAAATGTTTATAAATCGATTCCAGAGTGAATCCGGAATCATAAATAATCTTTTTGACACACCACTTTTCTTATCCTATAATGAGGACAATATCCGCAGGGAGGTTCCTTTGGTACTGAGAAGGCGACCCGAAAGATCATCCGACGACGATTCAAAGGGGCAAAGCAACGATATGGCAGTTCAGAAGCTGGAAGACAGGTTGGACGCGCTCGACCGTCGACTAGACAATATCGACTCCATGGTTACTGCTGTTGCCGAGCGGGTCATGAACCGACCGCTCGTCGTTAATGTTACTTGTCCTCATTGTGGCAAAAATATGGAGATTGCCCTCATCGGCACAGAGAAACCCACCCGTTAACCTCACAAATTACAGAAGTGGCAGGTACCGTTTCACCTCGTAAGCAGACACCTGCGTCCGGTAATTGTCCCACTCGATCTTCTTATTTTGTATAAAACTCCGGAACACATGCTCTCCGAGCGCCTTCCTCACCAGAGCGCTTTTTTCAGTTAAGCTGACTGCTTCAAACAGGTTACCGGGTAGACTTCCAATGCCTCGTTTTTGACGTTCCTCTGGACTCATCTCGTAAACGTTTTCTTCCGTGGGATTGACCAGTGCCGTTTTCTTTTCGATACCGTCCAATCCTGCAGCCAGAATCACGCTGAAGGCAAGATATGGATTGCAGGCGGGATCAGGCACTCTGAACTCGATCCTGGTGGCATTTTCCTTGCCAGGCTGGTACATAGGGATACGGATCATGTCCGATCGATTTCTTCGCGCCCATGATACATATACAGGCGCTTCGTAGCCAGGAACAAGCCGCTTGTACGAGTTCACCCACTGGCTGACAACCGAGCATATTTCCGGTGCGTGCCTTAGGAGTCCGGCAGTGTAATGCCGGGCGATTTGAGAAAGATAGAAGGGATCCGACTTATCGAAAAAGACATTTCGACCGTTTTTAAATAGCGACTGGTGCGTGTGCATGCCACTGCCGGCAATGCCAAAAATCGGCTTGGGCATAAAAGTGGCGTATAATCCGTGCCGCTCGGCGATTTCTTTAATAACCAACCTGGTGGTCATAATGTTGTCTGCCATTGTGAGCGCATCGGTATACTGTAAGTCGATTTCATGCTGGCTAATGGCTACTTCGTGGTGACTCGACTGTACCTTGATGCCCATTTGCTCGAGGATAAGGATTGTCTCGAGACGCAGGTCGCTGGCGATATCAGGCGGAGTCAGGTCAAAGTAGCCGCCTTCGTCGATGGTCTCGGTACCAGTGTTGTTCTTAAGATAGAAGAATTCAAGTTCGGGACCGACGTTGAAGGTATAACCATACTTGCTGGCTTTTTCAAGGTTACGTTTTAACACATTGCGCGGGTCGCCTTCAAATGACTCCCCGCCTGGCTTTCGAATGTCGCAAATTAGCCTCGCTGTCGGCGATGTATTTGGACTCCAGGGTATTATTCGAAGAGTTGACGGATCCGGGAGCGCAACCATATCGCTTTCGTCGATGCGGGCAAACCCTTCAACCGATGATCCATCAAAACCAAAGCCATCGTGCAGAGCCCCCTCTAATTCCCGCGGCGCAATGTCGATGCTCTTGAGAAAACCGACGATATCAGTAAACCAGAGACTAATTTGCTTGATATTTTGCTGCTTAACCGCAAGGAGTACGTTTTCTATGGCAGAGCTTTTTTGGGGCATGCTTTTCTCCTTTTTTTGCGAATCACAAGATGTTGCTGTATTCTAGTAATTTATATGAGTATACCCTGAAAGAAGTTGTTTTTAAAGGGGAGCAGTTCAACTATCAAAGAATGAGTAAAGGATTATCCTAATGCTGCAACTTATTATTGTGCTGGTATTCTTTATCGCGATGATTCTCATTGGTGTTTTGGCACGTAAAAATGCGACCGACACCAAGAATTTTTTCGTAATGGGGCAAAAAGGTTCGACTCTTTATATCGCCGGGTCGCTTTTTGCGACTATCATTGGAGCTTCAGCGACACTCGGAATGGCTGGACTGGGGTACAGTCGAGGTTTCACAGGTATGTGGTGGCTGCTGCCCGGTAGCATTGGACTGTTGATACTCGGTATTTTCCTGGCGAAGAAAGTAAGAGAAACAGGACTCTACACCCTCCCCGAACTGGCTACCAAGCAATATAATCGATGGGTGGGAATGGCGGTATCAGTGCTGGTACCAATCGCCTGGCTGGGAGTAATTGGCGGGCAGATTGTCGCTGCAGGTAAAATCATGGCGGTGCTTGGTATTGGTAGTCCTGAATTATGGATGGTGATATCGACCGCGGCTTTTGTCTTTATTACGGTACTAGGAGGACAGTGGGCGGCAATAAAAACCGACCTCTACCAGGGAATCATCATAATCATTGGAATAGGGGGTGGTTTGATATTCATTCTTTCTAGACTTGGCGGATTTGAGACATTAATAGCGGAATCGCCACCATCTTCTCTATCTTTCCCGCTCAGTGAGACGTTTGGTGTTTATGATTGGATTAAACTGCTTCTGCTGGTTGGATTGACATACGTGGTTGGTCCTGATATTTATTCGCGCATCCTCTCAGCACGCGACGGCACTACGGCGCGGCGGTCCGTGTTCTGGGCGGCTGGACTGCTGCTACCGTTAACGTTCAGTATTGTTGTCATAGGAATGAGTGCGGCCGTGCTTTTCCCTGGCATTGCTGCTGAGCAAGCTCTCCCGACTATCGTTAAAGAAGTCATGCCTCCGATATTGTCCGGTCTGGTCCTGGCTGCACTTCTCTGTGCGGTAATGTCTCCCAGCCTCCTTCTGAGTGCAAGTACCATCGTCACAGAAGACATCATTCACAGGCTCAAACCTTCGCTTAGAGAAAAGCAGGTTTTAGCCATCTCTCGCATAAGCGTGGCAGTGATGGGAATGCTATCTTTACTGGTCGCTTTATATCTCAAGGGAATTATCAGTTCTCTGCTTTATGCTTACACAATCTTTACGGCAGGGGTTATTCCATTAGTTATCGCTGGCTTCTACCGAGAAAAACTAAAAGTAACTTCCCTGGGAGCGCTGGCAGCGCTTGTCGGAGGTGGTTCGCTAGGATTTATTAGCCAATTGCTTAAAATCAAGTATCTCGATCTTGGGGCACTTGGAGCGAGTATTTTTCTACTATTTGGAGTTAGCCTGCTTGAGAGGGTGATAAAGTCGGCAAGAAGCAATGTCTAAGTGAGAGCGAACACTGAAATTTTCTTGACTGATATGCTCTCATCTGGTAGCATTTTATAGTACCATGCTGTATTTATGGGCGGTTAGCTCAGCTGGTTAGAGCACTGCGTTGACATCGCAGAGGCCACTGGTTCGAGTCCAGTATCGCCCACCATTATCCCCGCAGCCACACCTCGCCACCAAATTCCAATAACCAAGTAATAAATTCCAAGTCTTGAAGACTAGTCAATTGATTCGTTTTGTGAAAAGATGGATTTTTATTAAAGCGTAAGACCATTTTTCGTGCGTAAAAAGGTTACATAACCCATGAAACATCCATCTTAAGACACTAAAATACGCTCGATTCGTTTTCTGGAGAGGTCTGAATTTGCTGATTTGAGCGTAGACCTGGTGCCGATTAGGTGTGCCATTACATTATTTGGTTGTTAAAGTACTCTCGATTCGTCCTGCAATGGGGTTTGAGCTTAACCAGTCTCGATTTGTTCCGTTTGGTTATTTAAGCCTGAGCAGCCTCGTTTCGTCCTGCGGGAGTACCAGTTTCCGAATCAGGAGACACCAGATGGGACGCTTCAAGAGCTCCTAAAAGCGCAGCACGAAGCTGCCGGGCATCAAACGCATTCATCCGAGTTTCCGACCGGCACTTTTTTGTCAGCATTTTGGCAGCATCTTCCAACAGACGATGGTTATCGGGGTAGCTCTCAAGTGCTACCGCCAACTTCACGCGGACGACAGAGGTAAAGGGGCCCGCACGCTCCACTCCAATGAGCGGATAGGTAAAATGTTGTTCTCCTATCATGGGATTGCCGGATAGATGAGGAGCATATTGCACAGCAGATACCCAAACGCAAATTCCGAGGGCGACTATTTCTGTTGCCGCCAACAACCAGCCCAGCCGCCTGGGTATAATGATCGCAAGCCCGAGAGCAATTATCAAGACCGGCCAGAATTTCCAGAGTGTACCCCATAACCGCCACTCGAGGACCCCTGTTGCCTGGAGCAGCAGCACAACTCCTAAGGACAGTATAAAAATTCCCCACGTAATTGTAATATTATTCCCGCGCCGCTCGTTCTCAGCCATTTATCTCTTCCTGGTAATTGTTAAGATTATAATCAGTCCGATTGCAATCAGGACAACCGGGGCGATAATACTCCATCTAAACCAATCGAATATGCGGAAAAAGCCGAACACCGCTAACAGCAGAAAAACTCCAATGACGATTAAAATGACACCAAAAATATTACGGCGCCGGGTCTGCTCGTATTCAGTATCCTTCGATTCAGACTTATTGCTGGAAAAGGTATCTTTTAAATCTTTCCCAAGTCCCTGTGCTGTGCTTTTCGCCTCTTCGACATTTTCAAGGACAATCTCTTTGGGGGTTGTCTTAGTACTGCCTTCAAGCGGCACGATAAACGCCATCGCTATGTAAACCAGGATACCTATCCCACCGGTTGCAATCGTCAGTAGTATGACCAGGATTCTCATCAAGGATGAATCCATCCCAAAATACCTAGCCAACCCGCCGCAAACACCAAACACTATCCTGTCCTTATCGCTGCGATATAGCTTGTTTCCCATATTTCCTCCTGTCTCAGCCCTTATTGGAATTATAATTCAAGGTATTGAGCGTGGCAATACGCCCGCAGGATGTTTTTTATAAGTGATATTTCAGGCTAAGTCATCCTTAAGTAGGACAATGTGTCGGAGAATCAGAAGCGTTAATAAATCCAGTTTTATCCTTTGGTGGTCTCCAGGAAACGGATAATCTCCTCGATGTCAGGCAGCTGGCTAATAGGATACGTTTTTGCGAAAACCACAACCTGTGATTCATCAACAATTACTTTCGCGCGCTGAGAAAAACCATCTTTTTCACGGAACAAATCGTACAATTTCGCTACCCCGCCATGAGGCCAGAAATCTGCCAGGATACGAGTCTTTTTTAGTCCGATGGCATCCGCCCAGGCTTTCTTGGAAGGCACCGAATCTATACTTAACCCTACGGCGATAGTGTTCAAACGACTGAGCCGCTCAAAGTTATTCTCCAAGGAAAGCATTTGGTCGCGGCATACTCCTGTCCAAGCGAGCGGATGGAAGGATAACAGGACTCTTTTGCCTGCTTGTTCTGCAAGATGAAATGATTTTCCGTTTTGGTCCTGGAGCGTGAAGTCAGGTGCTTTAACGCCAATTTGTATCATCGCCGCCTCTAATTAGTATTTTCTAAGCTCAGTTTGCCCTTTTGTATCGGTTGGTGGAAGATTAGCCATCAACCCGGAAGGCGACATCCTTCCTCCGGAAATGACCATTTTAAGTGCGTCCTCGACGGAAATCCTGGTACGGATGATATCTTCCTCATGGAGTATTTCGAGGAATCCCGAGGTAGGATTGGGGGTAGTGGGGATAAAGACGTTATAGACAGGTCTACCATCCTTATCCACGTCCTCTTTGGTAATAAATCCGATTGTCCGCATTCCCTTGGCAGGGAATTCCACCAAAACCACCGCTAAAAAGCTGTTCGCATTCTCTTCAGAAAATCCCCTGAAGACTTCCCTGAAAGCCACATATAGCAGACGGGCAACCGGGATTTTACCGAGCATCGATTCGCCCCATCGCACAATTCTCCGCCCGACAACATTGGTCATAATAATTCCAATAACAAAGATCAAAAGGACGGTAATGCCGAAGCCTACACCTGTTATCGGTTCAGCGCCGAAACGTTCGAAAATCCAGGCGACAACCGGTGCAAGCAGATCTTCGACGCCATTGAATATCCAGATTAATATCCAGACAGTGAGGCCAATTGGCACTACCACGATTAGACCAGCCACGAATGTGGTACGGATGGTTTTTAAAATCCACCGCCAAATACTTTTAACGACTGCTTTCATTCACCTCACCAGTTTGAAAAACAATAAAAACTTGAAAGTGATACCACCATTATCTTAACAGAAAACAACACCCTGCATAATGATAATTGAATCGACAATTAATTTGACTGAAAAGGGTGTCCCTGCCGGTCGAAATCCGGTCGATAGTTTTCGGACGAATCCAGAGATTGAATCCAGCCATTATCCAGCCCGGTTTTGTTGAGAATAGCTAAGACATCCTGGTATTCGGTTTTTGTGATACGCCTGGATAAAGCTGGGAAACGCGCGGCGCGATGAGCTGGATAGTACTGAGCCATGACGCTTAAATGGACATCGCGGGAAATTTCCTCAGCTAACCAGTTAAGGGACGATTCGCTTCCTGCCAAGCCTTCGGGGAGAATCAAGTGACGTACAATCAGTCCTTTTCTTGCCACTCCATCATCATCTATGACCAGGTTACCCACCTGCCTGTACATCTCTTTAATCGCGGTGCGGACATGTTCAACATACTGCGGCGCGCGGGAATACTTCCTCGCTGCCTTATTGTCGGCATACCTTAAATCCGGCAAGTAAATATCAATAACGCCATCGAGTAATCTCAACGTGTCCACCGAATCGTAGCCGCCGGTATTATAAACAGTTGGTATTTTCAAGCCGAGTGGGACTGCTTCGAGGATAGCTCTCGTCAATTGCGGGACAAAATGGGAAGGTGAGACAAAATTAATGTTGTGGCAACCGCATATATCCTGGAGATAAAGCATTTGCGCAGCTAATGATTTACAGTCAGTTTCACGCCCACGAGCTCGCCGCCAGTCCTGGCTTATTTGATGATTTTGGCAGTAAGCGCAACGCATATTACAATTACCAAAGAATACGGTACCCGATCCTTTCGTACCGGAAAGCGGCGGTTCCTCACCGTGATGAGCACAAACCGAGTCGACGACAGGAAATGCTCCGGACCAGCAAAAACCAACCTCACCGGCAAGCCGATTGACCCCACAGTTTCTTGGACAAAGGTCGCAGTGAGCCAACCGGGCTTCTAGAACTTCGACGCGTTTCTTAAGTTCGCCAGAATGATATAGAGATAAATAGCCTGGTTCCAATTCGATCCCCACCCACCGTCACAAATCAAAAAGCTTGTGATACAGCCGGACTCTAATTCACCCGAAAACCGCAGGCAGGAACGCCTGCTCGATGTTCAATTATTGTATATTGATTCCTGGCTTTTATATTGGCTACGACTTCAACCTATCGACAGCCGATTGAATCCTCGCCAGGCAACGTTCGCGCCCTAATACAGCCATCATCTGGAAAAGCGGCGGGGTTGCAGTTTCACCGCTTACGGCTGTTCGCAGCGCTCCGAAAAGCTGCCCTGCCTTTAGTTTGAGTTCTTGAGCCAGCGGTCTGAGCATCGCCTCCAGTGCCGCTGCTTCGAAAACTGCCAGACCTGCCAACCTATCTATAGCGACTAATAGAGACTGTCGGGTTGATTCAGCCGTCATGTCTTTGCTGATTAGCAGACTGGTATCATAGCTACCGCTGTCAGAAAAAAAGTAATGCGTCAGGTCAGGAACCTCTGTCAACAATTTGGTGCGCTCCTGTACAAGCGGCAAGACCTGGCGTATATATTCAGTTGAAACCACGCTGCTGGCAGGAAAAGCTTTCTCCAGGAAAGGTTTGCACCTCTTATCAAAATCTTCCGGACTCAGCTTTCGGATATACACTCCATTCATCCACTTTAGCTTCTCGTGATTAAAGATGGCGGCCGTCTTACTGACTCTTTCAAGAGAGAAGTTTTTAACAAGATCTTCGCGCGATATGATATCGGTCTTATCATCCAGCGACCAACCAACCAAGGCAAGAAAGTTAAGCAATGCGTCAGGCAGATAACCCTGATCTCTGAATTCAAGCACTGAGGTTGCGCCATGACGTTTACTTAACTTCGAACGGTCAGGACCGAGCACCATTGGAACGTGAGCGAATTTTGGCGGAGTGTATCCCAACGCTTCGTAAGTCAATAGATGAAGGGGTGTGCTCGAGATGTATTCTTCTGCCCGCACGATGTGTGATATTTCCATAGCATGATCGTCGACAACGTTTGCCAGGTGATAGGTGGGATAACCATCAGATTTCAATAAGACGAGATCCTCGACGTGACTATTTTCAAAAACCACGTCGCCCCAAATTTCATCGTGGAACCTGATTTTCCCCGTTAAAGGTACTTTAAACCTAACGACCGGTGTAATGCCCTCGGCTTCCTTGGTTTTACGTGACGATTCGGAAAGATTTCGGCAGCAACGGTCGTAACCCGGCGGTAATTTACGTTTTACTTGCTCGGCACGTAATAATTCCAGACGTCCGGGCGAACAATAGCAATAATAAGCATGTCCACTTTCCACTAACCTTCGAGCTGCGTCCTGGTAAAGTTGTAGTCGCTGCGATTGAATATAAGGGCCATAATTACCCCCAACGCCCGGCCCCTCGTCCCAATTAAGCCCCATCCAGCGCATTCCTTCAAGGACGTACTCCATCGAGCCTTCAACGCTTCGATCTACATCAGTATCCTCAACTCGAAGTATAAAAACACCGTTGTAGTGGCGTGCAAGCAGCCAGGCAAAAAGCGCTGTGCGTATATTCCCGACATGGGGATAACCGGTGGGACTGGGTGCATACCGTGTGCGAACACGTTGGATCAATGTACATCCGCCTGCGCGGCTCTCGCTTGCCAGTCTTTACTCTCTTTACCTGTTGGAATACGGACGACAAAAGTCTCAGCGATTTTGTCGTGGAAGCCCTGGCGCCTGTTGTCGAAGCCGACCCAAAAGAAACCAATAAAAACAGTAACCAGCGAGATAATATAACCGCAATAACGTAGTAACGCAGTTCCCCAGGTGACTGGAGAGGCATCTATCTTTGTAATTTTTATCCTCATCAGCCATTTACCAGGGGTTTGCCCGCGCCATACCCAGAAACAAACGAAATATCCGACTTGCACTATAAAAAAGATTATCAATCGGAGCCACCAGAGCGGTGCAGTTGTAATACCTGTATCAATCATCTCTTGAGTCAAACCGCTCCAGGGTAAGCCGGTTGCCAGGTTCCACACATGGGTCATCAAGAAGTTGATTCCCCATAAGATGGCAAGGTCGATAATGGAGGCAGCTGACCGCCACCAGAATCCGGCATAATCGACTATATAGCTTTCTTTCATCAATATTTGCTGCATAAAAGGTCTCCAATGAAATTATTCGGTATATGTCCAGATTTTATCATCTACTAGTCCACTTTACCAACTAACTCCCTACTTCGAGTGCTTGCACTAGATCCAATGGCAATGGTGAAACAAATTCTACGTACTCGCCAGTGGATGGATGTTCGAAGCCAAGCTTGTGGGCATGAAGAAACTGTCGGGCAAGCAACGGAGATTTTACTCCGTACGTAGCGTCGCCGACTACCGGGAATCCTATAGCAGCAAGATGTACACGTATCTGGTGAGTCCGTCCGGTTTGCGGCATTACTTCAAGCAGGCTAAAGGAATCAATATAGCGGACAACCCTGTACCTTGTCAGTGCTTTCTTACCTCGGTTCTCACCAGTTATCGCCATCTTTTTCCGGTCGCCGGTGTCCCGTCCAACAGGAGCTTCGATTATTCCTTGCTCAGGCATCAGGCGTCCTTTGACCAGGGCAATGTATACCTTCTTGACAGAATGACGCTTGAATTGGTCTGCAAGCTTCTCATGCGCAACAGGATTCCGCGCGATGACCATCACTCCGGATGTATCTTTGTCCAACCGGTGCACGATTCCCGGGCGTTCGAAATCACCAGTTGATCGGGCGAGATGAGGAAGAATAGCATTAATCAAAGTATGGCTGTGCTGGGTTGGCGAAGGATGGACTGTCAGCCCGGCAGGTTTATCGACGACGATTACATCTTCATCCTCGTAGAGAATATCTATAGCTATATCTTCCGGTGCAAGGTGGCCTGGAATTGCAGGCGGTATCTCGATTTGCAGCAAGTCACCAGTATTTGTCCTATAACTGGCACTTCTCAACTTTCCATTAACGGTAATATGCCCGTCATCAATCAGTTTCTGTGCTCGGGTACGAGAGATTTCCGGACACACCTCGCTGATGTATTTGTCCAGCCGAGTGCCGGATTTTACTACCGAAAATTGAAATTGCTTTGGTTTTTCAGATATCATTTAGTTACGAATTGCTGAAAGCTTTAACTAATCCTTTCAGCATGCCGCGTTTATCATCCAGTATCATCATACCATCCGCTACAACCCGCTGAGTTCCGGTATCGACCGGAAGATCTGCCCACTTAAGCGGCGCAACGCCGAATTCGACTTCTTTTCCATCGGTGTAAAAGACTCTGATAGAGGTGACTATTCCCCAGTCTTCAATTTTAAGACTCTTCACTTCGCCGAATGTGTTACCCAGGAGACATCATCAAGAAAATCGCCCGTATCATGGCAGATTAAAATAAGATCGATATCAGATCCGGATCTGGCTGGATGTCGGGCGTAAGAACCAACCAGTGCCAAAGCTGCAATCTCGTCGCGGGTCTGTGCCCATATGGTAAGGTTGCAAATAAATAAAGCTTCAGAATCCACTGCTTTACCAGAAATTGTAAAGGTATCTTAATTCTTTCCCTTCATAGCCAATCGCAGAACCGTAATGGCAAGCATCACGGCTCCGATGGTGACTCCAGAGTCAGCCACATTGAAAGCAGGCCAGAATCCAGCGTCAATGAAATCGGTGACTGCACCACCGAAGCGTATCCTGTCAATCAGATTGCCAACTGCACCCGCCAAGATTAAACCAAGAGCGATTTGATTCCATTTCGTGACGAGATACGCGTAATGTTTATAGACATAATACGCCAGGGTCAACAAAGCAGCTATCTCAACTACCGCCAGCATTGCCAGTATTAACGAATGTCCCTGGAAAAAGCCGAAAGCCGCTCCCGTGTTTTGTATATGGATGATCTGTACAAATCCGATTCGCTGGATGACTTCTGATAACGGATAACTGCGAATCCATTCTTTAGTCAGCAGGTCTGCAATAACAATGACGAAGACCGTTAGAAGAATAATAAAGGAGCGTTTATCGGTAAATAGATTATTACCTTTTTGCATTCTTTGATTCGAGAGCCTTGCAGGTCATACATCGCCGCGCATGAGGTAACGCTTCTAACCTCGCGGGCTCGATCGACTTACCGCAGACATCACACTTGCCGTAAGTGCCGGCTTTAATTTTTCCGAGAGCTACCTCCATGGCTGCAAGCTGTTCCTTGATGCCCCGCTCGAGCGCCAGCCGTCTTTCCAGTTCCAGACTTTCAGTAGCTTCTTCCTCTCGTTTTCCAAAAGGACTACCTTCGCGCCGTTCTTCGGAAGGCCGACCAGCAATACTCAGTTGCTCTAATTCAACGAGCAACCGCTTTCGTTCTGTCTCAAGCCGGTTACGGATTTTTTCGATATCTGGTGCCATGATGTGTAACTCCCTGCATTTCCGATAGATTCGCAAACAAGCAGATAAATAATTATACTTAGGCTGAGATATAAATAGCAATTAAACGAGGTTTATCCCGTCTCTAACATTGGCGGTATATAAATCCTCGTTTAAGCTATTTTAACCGTGTTGGCAGTATTTAGCAAATATTTCTTTCTGCATGGTTCTTGAAGTGGTGTATCGTTACTTCTGGTTCGTACTTCGCTTAGCTTCTTCCCACAGCTGGTTCTTCTGGTTAAAAGATAGATCGGTGAAATTGACACCGCGTTGCTGACAGAGCTTTTCCATATACTGGAACCTTCGAGCAAACTTCCGGTTAGCTTCTCTGAGAGCAACCTCGAGGTCTACTTTTTGACGGCGGGCAATATTGGCGAGTGTAAAAAGCAGGTCGCCAAATTCTTCATTTTTACTCTCAGCTGTATCCGCTCGCGTCAGTTCCCCAACCTCCTCTGCCAGTTTTTCTATAACGCCCTCATCGTTCTCCCAGTCGAATCCGACTTCAGCCGCCCGATGCTGCACCTCCTGGCTATAACTCAGGGCAGGCAGATTCTTCGGTACGCTTCCGATGATAGACACTTCTGTGCCTTTTTCTTCACGTTTGAGCGTTTCCCAGTTATGGACAATCTCTTCGATTCCTTTAACTTTTTGTTCACCAAAAACGTGGGGATGCCGATGTATTAACTTCTGGCTGATAGATTTAATGACGTCGGTGATTTCAAATTCGCCAGCTTCTTTGGCAATCTGTGCTTGCATGACAATGTGAAGTAATAAATCTCCCAGCTCTTCCCTTAATTCGCGGCTATTTCCATCATCGAGGGTTTCTAATACTTCATAACATTCCTGCAGAAATGTTTCTCTCAGCGAGGCATGGGTCTGTTCTTTATCCCAGGGACACCCGTTTGGACCTCGTAAAGTAGCAATGATATTCACCAGGGCAGAAAAACGACTCAGGTCTCTAGGAATTGCCAATTTGTGCTCCTTCCCGCCTTCCTGGCAGCACCGAACCTATCAAATGGCGCTGGCCTCTCAGGAACTCGTCCGACGCCATGATACGTTTTCCCTCCATTTGAACACTGACTACGCCCAGGATGCCAAGCCCGGTTTCTACACCAAATCCAATACTATCAGACAATTTAATCACCCGGCCGGGAGTACTTGATGGGGCATCGATATATACCGCTTCAATTATTTTTAACCGTTTTCCCTGCCATCTGGCGTAGCTGCCTGGCCAGGGCTGGTATGCATGGACCTGGCGCCATATGTTGACCGCCGGCTGCGTCCAATCGATTTCCCCGGCTTCCTTATCTATCATTCGGGTATAGTTTGCCCGGGAATTTTCCTGAATGCGCGGAGTAATCTTACCTGCAAACCAGCGCGGCAGGATCTCAAGTAATAGCTGGGCTCCTATCCGTGAGAGTTTCTCTGTCAGTAAGCCTGTGGTATCCCAGTCAGCAATCATTACTTGTGCCTGGGCTAGAACAGGTCCTGTATCCACTCCTTCATCGAGTTTCATGATGCTTATGCCGGTAGATTCATCACCGTTGAGAATTGCTGCTGGAATAGGAGATACTCCCCTGTACAGAGGCAACAAAGAGGGATGAATGTTTAAACACCCGTAACGTGGAAATTCAAGAACTGCCTTTGGAAGGATTTGGCCATAAGCAGCGACGACAATAGCGTCTGGCTTCAGAGCTTTTAACCTATCCTTTTCTTCCTCCGACCTAAAATTTACGGGTTGATAAATCGCGCGGCCCCAATTCAAAGCAATTTTTTTTACCGGCGAAGCGGTAACACCCCGCCCTCTTCCCGAGCTTTTATCCGGCTGCGTATAAACAGCGATTACATCTGCGTGGTTCTGCATCAATAGCTCCAGAGGGAGCGCAGCAAACTCTGGAGTGCCCATGAAAACTATGCCCATATCTATCTCCGATCACCCGCATTTTAACATCATCATACTGTTTGGACAAACTGTATTTAAATATGTATCATTCCATCATCTCCAGAGCACTTTTATTACCATCTAAGGCGATTGGTACTTTAGTAATAGAATTCAAGCTTGACAATTAGCCGTTCAGGGGGACTTTTCATTGTCCACTGGCAACCCCAATCTATTGATGAGAGAACTGATAAGAAAGGAAGTATTTAAGAGCTATTGAATTGGAACGAAGGAGTTTTTTCCCACTGAAAACTGCTAGAATTACTCGGCAAATCTCTTGCCTTGTTAACGAAAAGCGTATTATCCTAGTTATCGTTGCTTGTTAACACCGGAATCCGCAAATAAATTTCACCAGACCGTAAGATATCTCCGGCGAAGCTATTTTTGTGTTTTTTTTGGTATCTGCGGTTGTGGTTTAGGTTTTTATATGAATACTCGTTCTGCCCAGGAAATCTGGGAGACTGCTCTTGGCGAGTTGCAGATAGAAGTCAGTAAATCGAATTTTTGCACCTGGTTCATAAAAACAACTGGAATCAGATTCGAGAACAGCAAGTTCTCGATCGGCGTGCCTAATACGTTCGTAGCCGAATATCTCGAACAAAACCAGTACTCTTTAATAGAAAGAGTCCTTGCAGGAGTTACTCACGCAGAAGTAAATCTTGAGTTTCAAGTCGTTAACGGTAACAAACAAAACGTTGCCGAACAAAGCAGGCTCCCTCTTTTTAATCCGCGTTACACTTTCGACAACTTCGTGGTAGGTAATTCTAACAATCTTGCTTATGCCGCTGCCATGAAAGTCGCCGAACATCCTGGCGAAAATTTCAATCCGCTCTACATTCATGGCAGATCCGGACTTGGCAAAACTCACCTGCTCCATGCTATTGGCAGCCACGCAGCCAAAAATAACCTTAAAGTCATGTGTGTTAGCGCGGAGCAGTACACCAACGAACTCGTCACTTCTATCCGTGAAAGGACGACTGATGAATTCCGTCACAAATTTCGCACTGTCGATTTACTGTTATTAGATGACATACAGTTCTTCACCGGGAAAGAACAAACGGAAGAGAGCTTCTTCCATACCTTCAACGAACTCCATGGCAATAACCACCAGGTTGTCATCACAAGCGATCGACCTCCTAAGGCAATCACCGGTATCAAGGACCGCATGTTATCGCGCTTTGAGTGGGGACTGGTGGCTGATCTTCAATCTCCCGACTTTGAAACGAGGATTGGCGTTCTGAAGGCAAAATCGCACCGTGATGGTATCGAACTCAAGGATGATGTCCTCGAATTCCTTGCCTTACAGGTAAAAGAGAACATCCGCGCATTAGAGGGATCGCTAAACCGCGTTATTGCCTATGCAAAAATGCTACATACTCCGATCACAACTGGTGTCGCCGCGCGTGCAATTGACAATCTTGCATCTACGAGGATAGCCATGGCACCGGTAACACCGGGTTATATCATGGAGACGGTGGCCGGCTTTTATCAGCTTACCCTTTCGGATATCAAAGGACGCCGTCGCGACGAAGCCACGACTCTTGCGCGTCAAACAGCGATGTACCTCATGCGGGAGGAAACTGAATGTTCACTGGCTGATATCGGTAAAGAAATAGGCGGGCGCAGCCCTGCAACCATTAGCTATGCCTATGATAAAATGACAGCTGCTCTTAACAATGATTCTCGACTTCGACGCAGGGTTGTGGATATCCGGCAGAAACTGCATCCTCCGCTGAGTAATTAATTTTAATTACAGATTCAGATTTTTTAACCACTTCTCTCGTTTATTCGATAACTTTTATAATCTTTCGATAGCCTACATATATCTCAGCTTCGGTTCATTGATCCCTAGATACCACATACGGCTATACTTAATGCCTGTGTCGAGTAAGAACTCGTTATTATTAATACCGTACTACACCTATAAGGAGAAAATAAGAAATATAGGATTATGCTATTCTTAATACAGCCATGTACGATGTTGTCAGTATTAAAGTTCAGGGTGGAAAAGGCGGAGCAGGCGCTATCAGCTTCCGCAGGGAGAAATATGTGCCGTTTGGCGGACCTGATGGTGGAGATGGTGGAGATGGTGGAGATGTAATCCTTAAGGTCGACGAAGCTTTGACAAACTTCAAAGAGTTTCGTAATAAGGGCACTTACCGCGCCAGCGATGGAGAAAGCGGAAAAGGACAGAAGAAATCTGGCAAGCGCGGCGAAGACCTGGTGATAAAAGTCCCTATCGGTACGGTCGTATATGGCGGCGAAGAAGACCACCGTTCTTTTCTCGTCGATCTTTTGGAAAACGGTCAAAAGATAACAGTAGCTCAAGGCGGTAAGGGTGGTTGGGGAAACGTTCATTATGCGACTTCCACAAATCAGACTCCACGACTTGCCCAGATAGGTGAGTCAGGTGAAGCCGCATTGTTGGAATTAGAAATAAAGTTGATTGCAGATGTGGGGATTATCGGATTCCCGAATGTGGGCAAATCTTCACTTCTCGCCACTGCAACTGCTGCCAAACCAAAGATCGCTGATTACCCATTCACAACGAAAGAAACAGAATTAGGTGTTGTAAATATTGGAAACGAGTATTTTGTCCTTGCCGAGATACCCGGTTTGATTCAGGGAGCACATCAAGGCAAAGGTCTAGGACACGATTTTCTTCGCCATGCTTCTCGTACAAAGTTATTTGTTCACCTGATCAACGGTACCTCGGAAGCCACGGTAGATGACATGGTCAAAGTAAACAATGAGTTAAGTCTATACGATGAAAAGCTTGCTCAGAAATCGCAGATTGTAGCAATCAATAAGGTTGACCTGGACGGGGTACGTGATAGAATGGACGCGATTAGATCAGAATTCACCTGGATCGGGGTGAAAGTGCGGTTTGTTTCGGCGGTAACGGGTGAGGGAGTCTCCGAGCTGATGAGAGCAGCGCTGGAACAGTTGAAGAAGATCCCCGTCGTCCCGAGGGAAGGTGAAGTCAAAGTCTTCCACCCGCAGCCCCGGCGTCGTATGGCATCCGTCTCAAAAGAAGGCGATATATTTGTGATTAATGCCCCTGAAGTTGAAAGAGTAGTCAAACGGGTCAATATTGAAGATCCGACTATCCTATGGCAGGTGCATAGTCTATTGATGAGGAAGGGCATAGTTAAAGAACTCGAGAAAGCTGGTATTAAGGGAGGCGATAAGGTCCGCTGTGACGATATTGAATGGGATTGGTGAGGGGAAGAAGGTAGGGATACTAGGTGGCACTTTTGATCCGGTGCATAATGCTCACCTGGCAATTATCGATGAAGCCAGGCTGGAACTGGAACTCGATGAAATTATCCTCGTGCCAGCCGGTCGTCCCTGGATGAAATCTGACAGAGTCATTACAGCTGCGGAACATCGGGTCAGGATGCTGCGGTTAGCCATCACCGGGCGTTTTGGATTTTATGTCTCAACGACCGAGATCGACCGCCCCGGACCTTCCTATACAGTCGATACCTTGAAAGAATTTAACAGAGAATACAGTGGTCTTGCAGAATTGTATTTCCTGTTAGGTTGGGATAACCTGCCGGAATTACCTCGCTGGAAAGACCCGCAAAAGGTAATCGAGCTTTGTAAACTGGTGGCGTTCCCACGCCCCGGTTCCTCGCTTCCCGACATCGATGCCATCGACAAAGCGATTCCGGGGCTTTGCCAGCGCATCATACTTATGGAAAGACCAATGATAGATATTAGCGCCACGCAAATCCGCGAAAGAGTGTCAAAGGGGTTAGATATCAGCAGCCTAGTGCCTGAAGCGGTAACAAAATATATCAAACAAAATCGGCTTTATACCAAATGAGAGGGTAAGAACTTGGGGTGGAAAAGGGGGGACTTGGTACTTGATACTTGTAACTTGTTATTTTCTCTTACACGTCCAGGTTCTTGACGCTCTTGGCATGCGCCTGAATGAAAGCCTTGCGGGGTAAGACGTCGTCGCCCATCAGATCCTGGAAAACACGGTCTGCTTTTACAGCATCCTCAACACTTACTTCTAATAAGGTGCGGGTGGCAGGATTCATGGTTGTTTCCCAAAGCTGCTCGGCATTCATCTCACCCAGGCCCTTGTATCGCTGGATTTCAACTTTTCGTTCTTTTATGCCTGTAAGTAGTTGTGCTTTCTCCTGCTCGGAGTAGACCCAGCTCTCTTCCTTATTGGTCTTTATGCGGAAAAGCGGCGGTTGAGCAATGAAGAGATGCTTTTCGTTTATCAGTTTGACCATATGTCGGAAGAAGAAGGTTAAAAGCAGAGTGCGGATATGCGACCCATCAACATCAGCATCAGTCATAAGAATCACTTTGTTATAGCGCAACCGCGTCGAATCAAAATCCTCATCGATGCCGGCACCGACGGCGGTAATGATAGCTCTAATTTCCACTACTGAAAGCATCTTATCAGGGGAAGCTTTTTCCACATTTAAGATCTTTCCACGAAGAGGCAAGATTGCCTGGAAACGCCGTTCCCTGCCCTGCTTGGCAGAACCGCCGGCGGAATCACCTTCGACAAGATATAATTCACAAAGGTTCGGGTCTTTTTCAGAACAATCTGCCAGCTTACCGGGCAGCGTACCGCTATCGAGGCTATTCTTCCTAACGATTAGCTCACGGGCTTTGCGGGCAGCTTCTCTAGCGCGTGCAGAAAGTAGACATTTATCTAAAATCGCTCTTGCTTCGTCCGGGTGCTCTTCCAGGTAGAGCGCCAGTCCTTCACTGACAACGCTATCAACAGCGCTTTTGGCTTCGGCATTACCAAGTTTACCCTTTGTCTGACCTTCGAATTGAGGTTCGGAAATCTTTACGCTGACGACGGCAGTCAAGCCCTCGCGGACATCATCACCGCTAAGGTTGGGGTCATCTTCTTTCAACAGCTTGGCTTTGCGGGCATAGTCATTGAACACGCGTGTAAGCGCGGTGCGCAAACCAGTGAGATGAGTACCGCCATCTATCGTGTTAATGCAGTTCGCAAAGCTAAAAATAGACTCGCTGAAGCCGTCATTATACTGCAGTGAAGCTTCAACCATAATGCCGTTCGACGACTTGGCGATAAAAATAGGCTGTTTATGAATAACGGTACGGCTGCGATTCAATTGCCGTACAAAGCTGTTGATGCCTCCCTCGAAATAAAAGGTGAGTTCGCGGTCATTCCTGGCGTCTCTAAAATATATCTCCAGTCCCCGGTTTAGATAAGCAATTTCACGCATGCGCTCGATGAGGTTGTCGAAATCATAACGGGTATTTCCAAATATTTCTTCATCGTCAGTGAAACTAGTGATTGTGCCGGTACCTTCTGCTTTTCCGATGACTCTCACGTCGGCTTTGGGAATGCCGCGGTCATACTCCTGGTAATAAAGTTTGCCATCGCGTTTGACACTAACGCTCATTTTCGATGACAGAGCATTGACTACAGAAGCACCAACACCGTGCAGACCGCCTGACACCTGGTAGATCTTACCGCCGAATTTAGCCCCGGCATGGAGGACGGTCATCACAGTTTCCAATGCGGATTTACCGGTGGTGGGATGAATTTCGACTGGGATGCCGCGGCCATTATCTTCAACGGTTACTGAATTGTCCTGGTTGATGACGACTTTGATAAACGTGCAATAGCCGCCCATCGCCTCATCGACGCTGTTATAAACTATTTCATATACAAGGTGGTGCAGACCGCGCTGGTCGGTGCTGCCGATATACATTCCAGGACGCCGTCGCACAGCTTCGCGACCACCGAGCACCTGGATGGAAGTAGCAGTATAGTCATCTGCGCCATTGGCGCCATTATTTAACGGTTGATTGGCTAGACGGTCTTGAATCATAAAGAATTACCTCTTGAAAATAGGATGAACAGAGAAGCCAAAGGAAATTTTGTGCAATGGTGAAAGGCTTTTATATGTCGAAGGAGCATTCTCTGCTCTCATTATATTTAAATTATAGCACAATTGAGCTTAAAATGGAAGCCTTGAATCTGTTAAATTATCGCTGTTAATCGAGTGTGGCAATGTCTTGCATGTAAATAATTGTGTGCAATTATTATAAAAAATCGCGGATGCGGTCGCATTAAAATCAACCAGATTATGGACCAAATCATCTCAGCAGCGAGGCTAGCTCTTTCATACTAATTGTAGTCTGCTGAGAAGTCGCCATATCCCGCAGGATGACACTGGCAGTTTTCACTTCGTCATCGCCGATGATGATAGCTTTGGGTATTTTAAGGCTGTTTGCCTGCCTGAGTTGCGCTTTAAGGCTCTTTGTAGATGTAGCAACGATGACCGGAATGTCGCCACGCCGCAACTGTGCTGACAGGATAATTGCTTCTTCACGAGCGGCATCGCCAATATATGCGACAAAAACCTGGGGTTTAGGTAACATCGGTACCTCAATCCCCTCTTTCTTCAGGTTAATAATTATTCTTTCAAGTCCGATTCCGAAACCAATGCCAGGTGTTGACTTACCTCCTAGAGTCTCAATCAGGCCGTCATACCTGCCGCCCCCGCAAATAGTGCTCTGCGACCGCTGGTCCTCCGGCTGGATTTCAAAAACTGTCCGCGTGTAATAATCCAGGCCGCGCACAAGGTTAGAATTTACTTCGAAAGGCAGCCCGAGCAAGCGTAGATAGTTTTTTAGCTTATTAAAGTGGTCGAGACAGTCCGGGCACAGATAGTCGATACTCTTGGGGGCGTCGGCGGCTATTGTCTGGCAGGAAGTTTGTTTGCAGTCGAGCAGGCGTAAAACATTGCGCTCTAAACGTGCTTTACAGTCGGTGCACATTTCATCCAGTTGTTTAGAAAAGTACTCTCGTAGAATATTTAGATATGCTGGCCGGCACTTTGGACAGCCGATGCTGTTGATGAAAAGAAGCAGCTTACGCAAACCCACTGATTTTAGAAACTGCCAGGCAAGATCGATTACCTCCGCATCTAAAGAGGCGTCAGACTCCCCAATTGCTTCCAATCCGAATTGGTAGTGCTGGCGGTAACGTCCTGCCTGAGGGCGTTCGTACCTGAAAATAGGAGTGTAGTAAAAGAGCTTGACCGGCTGGGGTAGGTTGTTATAGCCGTGTTCGAGGTAAGCACGGCAGACGGAAGGCGTTCCTTCAGGTTTCAGGGTAATACTGTTACCGCTCCGGTCTTCAAAGGTATACATCTCCTTCTGGACGATATCGGTGGTCTCCCCGGTACCTTTGATAAACAGGTGGGTATCCTCAAAAATGGGCGGATCGATCCGTTCGTAACCGTAGAGTTGACAGATTCTGGCGGCTTTTTGCTCTACGTAGCGCCAGTATGGCTGCTCTTCCGGCAGTATGTCAGTTGTGCCGCGAGGTGCCGTGTACAAATTTATACTCCTGTATAATCGCTAGAATACTGTATTTACTGGGAGATTGTAAAGAGCATCAGGCGTCAATGACATTTCCACGCTCATGCGTTATACTTAATCTACGAATCCCCATTTTGATATTTGATTTTTTCTCGAAATTTGCATCCTGATTATTGGTATTTTCTCCAAGTGTGGTTGTTGTGACTGTAAATGAACTAATAGAGAAGGCACAGACTTATCTTTCCCAGGAGAAAGTGGCTCTCATCCAGCGTGCATATGAATTCGCTCGTGAAGCCCACGAAGGGCAGGTCAGGAAATCGGGCGAACCCTACATAGAACATCCTCTTCAAGTAGCTCTTATCTTGGTCGGGCTCCAGCTAGATGCCAGCTCTCTCGCAGCGGCTCTGCTGCATGATGTCGAAGAGAATAGCGGGATTCCTAATGCCGAATTAGTCGAGAAATTCGGTCCCGAAGTGGCGAAGCTAGTGGATGCTGCTACTAAACTCGGCAAGATTTCCCTGACCCCGAAGGACGAATCTTTAAAAAAGAGCGCGGCTCTTGCCGGCTCGAGTCAAGCAGAAAACCTGCGTAAGATGCTCGTCGCGATGGCAGAAGACCTCCGCGTGGTTTTTATTAAATTAGCTGACCGCCTCCATAATATGCGGACACTGCATGCTCTGAATGAGGAACAACAACAGAGAATTTCCCTCGAAACAATTGAAATCTACGCTCCGCTGGCACACCGGTTGGGCATCTGGGAATTAAAATGGCAATTAGAAGACCTCTCCTTCCGCTATCTCGAACCCGAAAAGTACCATGAAATTGCCAACCGTCTGGCAAGTAAACGAGGCGACCGGGAGCAGTTTATCGCGAAGGTCAGCCAGCAATTAACCCATGAATTCGAAAAGGTAGGTTTAAAGGCAGAGGTTACCGGACGTGCTAAGCACATCTACAGCATTTACCTGAAAACTGAAAGATACGCGCAACTGGGCAAGGACTTTGACGACATACACGACCTGCTTGCGCTTCGGGTCACTGTCAATACTATCCCGGATTGTTATGCAGCTCTCGGCATCGCGCACAACCTCTGGCATCCCCTGCCGGAGCATTTCGATGACTACATCGCCAATCCGAAGATGAACGGGTACCAATCGCTGCACACAACCGTCATGTGCGAGCGTACAATGCCCCTAGAAGTCCAGATCCGTACCAGGGAGATGCATCACATTGCTGAGTATGGTTTCGCCGTCCACTGGCGGTATAAAGAAGGAGGCAAGCCCGACAAAGGTTTCGAAGAAGGAATCGGCTGGCTGCGTCAGCTCGTAGACTGGCACCGGGAGTTGAGCGGCGCTGAGGAATTTCTTGAATCGGTCAGGACCGATGTTTTCGGCGACCAGGTATTTGTTTACACACCCAAGGGAGAAGTGAAGGACCTGCCCAAGGGGGCAACTCCATTGGATTTTGCCTACCGCGTTCATACGGAGCTGGGGAACAGGTGTATCGGAGCTAAAGTAAACGGCAGACTGGTGTCGCTAAGCTATCAGCTTGGGAACGGCGATATTATTGAAATTCTTACAAGTAAAAACCCGCGGGCACCCAGCCGGGACTGGTTAAATCCAGAGCTTGGTTTCGTTAAGACAACGCATGCGCGAACGAAGATCCGGCAGTGGTTTTCGAGGCAGGAAAAAACAGAAAACATACAGCGCGGACGCGACATCCTGGACAAATTCATGCGCGGTCTGGGGATAAAATTTACAGAACGGACGAATTTTGCGGCTCTTTTCAACTATGATACTCTAGATGAATTTTATGACGCCCTCGGTTACGGCGGTATTACTACTCAGCAAATTGCCAACAAGCTGTCAGCGGAACCCGAACAAGAAATAAAGATCCCCGAAACCGCCCCAGCCACTAAACAACCGCCGTCGCATATTAAGGTACTGGGCGTGGGAGACATGCTTACCAATTTGGCGCAATGTTGCAATCCACTGCCTGGCGATGATATTATCGGATTTGTGACCCGCAGTCGGGGTGTCACCATTCACCGCAAAGACTGTGCGAACGTTATCAATGAAGAAGAGAAAGAAAGGCTTGTCCCGGTCCAATGGGGACAGAGTGATCGCACTTATCCGGTAATTGTCGACCTTGAAGCCTGGGACAGAGTTGGACTGGCTCGGGATATTACAGCAGCGGTCGCCGCTGAAAAGGTAAACATCGCCAGCATGACGATCTCCAATCGGGTAGACCAGAAGACTTACTTCAAACTTACAATGGATATCGAGGACCTGTCACAGTTGAGTCGGGTACTGGGCAAGCTGGAAGGTGTAAAAGGGGTTGTTACCGTCGTCAGGATAGGAGAATCCAGGCCAGTTTCTCAGAATTAAAATAATAAGAGCCACCCCTAGAGGTGTTTTCAACAGGAGGATAGATTGCCAAATATTGCATCATCAAAACGACAAATCAGGACTGACGCACGGCGTACGTTGCGAAATAAGAATGTGCGTACTCATGTCAAAACAGAAATCGGAAAAGCGGAACGCTTAATTGCTGCCGGTAAGCTGGAAGAGGCGGAGGCAGCCGTTAAAACAGCGGCAAGCCAGCTCGATAAAACTGGTGTTAAAGGCGTTCTTCATTCCAACAACGTCTCCCGGCGCAAGGCAAGATTAGTCGCGAAACTGAACAAAGCGAAAGCTGCAAAAACACCTTCTGCATAAGATATTAATCAATTTAGATAAAAAATTAAGGGGCTTGATACACAAGCCCCTTTTTCGTCTTTAGCTCACCAAAATTCTTGGTTATTGTATCTTGTTTCTTGAGTGTTTCTTTTAGCGTCCTTTGATGAAGTCCCAGATGCTTGTAGATTTGGCGATTACCCCGATGGCTGTACTCGCGAACTTAATCGCGATAATTACACCTACCACCAGCGACCAGATAACAAAGAGACCGGAGTGCATGCTCAGCCATCCTAAAAACGGCAGTGCCACCAGCCCCAGCCCCATCGACAGCGCCACATTCCGTGTCAGCAGCAGAGGTATGACAACAATCCCGCCGAAAATCGCAAGTTCCAGCGTCCAGCCGTAAATCGGCATGATCATCACCAGAGCGCCGACTGCAGCACCCATTCCTTTACCGCCGGTAAATTTCAGCCAGGGCATCCAGTTGTGCCCCGCAACAGCTCCAACCGCCGAGACGAGCACAAAAACCTGCTCCAGGTCAAGAGCGTAATAGGTAATCGCAATCACTACCGCGCCTTTGCCGATATCGACCAGCGTGACGATTATCGCCGGCAGGATGCCGACTTCCTTGAAGGTATTGAGTCCTCCGACATTACCGCCGCCCATTTTACGGATGTCTTTGCCGGTCTTCCACCTGGTTACCAGGTAGGCAGTCGGAATTGAACCGAGAATATAGCCAATTAGAAAAGCTAACAGCCCGGTGACGAAGTTGTTGACAATCATGCCGACCTCCTGAGTCTATTTCTTTTTATAGACCGGGGTACACCATGAAGAGTATTTTGTATTCTTATTGACAATAATATCGGCGTAAAGTTTCTGCAGTTTCTTTGTAACCGGTCCGATTTCACCGCCGGCAATCTTTCGTCGGTCGATTTCCGCTACAGGTGTGATGTGAGCCGCTGTCCCGGTGAGGAAAATCTCTTCAGCAGAATACAGCTCTATCCGGTCGACATGACGTTCTACGGTCTCGATCCCCAGTTCTTTTTCAGCAAGCTGTATGACAGTGTTGCGGGTAATACCGATGAGTGGTCCATCAGATCCTGGCGGGGTCACCAGCTTGCCGTCTTTTAAGAGGAAAATGTTTTCGCCGCTCCCCTCAGCGACGTAACCGTCCGAGTTAAGCATGATCGCTTCATCAAAACCACCGGAAACAGCCTCGGTTTTAGCTAGCGCGTTGGTAACATAAAGCCCGGTTAGTTTTTGGCGCGGTACTTCTTTCGGGAATCGCCACGAGGAAACCACACACCGCGCCCGGTCTGTATCCAGGTAAGGTCCCCACGGGAAAACAAACACGAAAAAGTCCGAATCGAGATTATGCAGGCGTACGCCGAGAGTCTCGCTGCTCTTATAAGCTACCGGACGCACATAAATGTCTTCCTGGAAAGCACTTTTTGCGGTGACTTTGATGGTGATATCGCATAGCTCGTCCATAGTATAAGGGATGTCGATATTCAGTATCTGGCATCCTCTGAGCATCCGTTCGTAGTGTTCGTTAAGGCGGAAAAGATAAAGCTCCCGCTTCTGCTTATTCCAATTGCCTCTTATGCCTTCAAACACGCCTGTACCATAGTGTATGAAGTTAGTCATGACGTTGATGTTCGCCTGCTCGAGCGGGACTATTTTCTTTTTAAAATACGCATATGACGGCATAGCAATGCTCCTCCTATGAGTTGGGCATTATTATAGCCAGTGCTGAATGAGAAATCAAGGCAAATACTTCGGGGTGATACAAGGTTATTCTTTCTTTTCGGACCTCTCGGCTTTCTCGGCAGGTTCTTTCTTTGCCTCAGCCTCTTCACCTTCAGCAGGAGCTTCGCCCTCAGCTTCTCCCTCAGCCTTCGGTTTCTCGACGACCTTCTCTACCACCTCAATTGCGATTCTGGCAACCACGACGCCAGGGTCGTTCAAAACAGTCACGTCCTTGGCAACCTGAATGTCTTTAACGCGGATCATCAGGTCGGCGGTTACCAGCGGTGAGACGTCCACTTCAATTGTGCTGGGGATATTTGCAGGTAGACACTCAATTGTAAGCTCGTTAAGCTCCTGGACGAGTGTATTACCCTTGGCTTTTGCGGCAGCGGAGTCGCCTACCAGGATGATTGGGACATCAACTTTGATATTCACGGTGAGCTGTACCTGGTAGAAGTCCACATGCAGAACTTCATCTTTAAGCGAATCTATCTGAACTTCGCGGATCATCACTGTCCGTGGGCTTTTTTCACGAGCTATTTGCAGATTGATGAGTTTGGTATGTCCGGCCTCTCCCAGCATCCGCTTGAGGGTGGGTGTGTCCACCTGGATCGCAACCGACTCAATTTCCGGACCAAAAAGGTGTGCCGGGGTAATGCCGTCGCGACGCAACTGCTTTACCTTCTTGCCTTCAATCTGTCTTTTTGTAACTTTTAAATCAAGGGTACTCATTAGTGAATCCTCCATGATAATGATGCAACAAATTCTATTAAACCACATTTGCAGGAAATTTGGTACTGTGGAGCGTAGAACTAAGTCAAAAGTAAAAGGTAAATTCTCAAAACCGTGTTCAAAACTGACAGATTTACACTTTTAGCTTTGACTTTTGAGTTTTAACTTTTAACTTATGTTATGATCTGTCCTCCGTCTACCTGGATGGTCTGTCCGGTAATATAGGAGGAATCTTCAGATGCAAGGAACAGTACCGTGTTTGCGGTTTCCTCCGCCCTTCCCTGCCGCTGAATCGGTATTCTCTCGACCGAAGCTTTTCTACTCGAGGTCTGTATTTCGGAGACCATGGGGGTATCCATTAGACCAGGAGCGACGCAGTTGACGCGGATGTTGTTCTTCGCATACCCGCCCGCCAGGCAGCGGGTGAGCGCGATGACACCTGCTTTGGAGACCGAATATGCATAAGTGCCGTAGGAATAGTAGGCTGCCATCGACGCGTTATTTACAATCGTGCCGCCGCCGGTCTTTATCATTTCTGGGATGGCGTATTTGCAGATAAAAAGGACGCTCTTCAGGTTGACGTTCATGACGGTATCCCATTCTTTTTCTGTGACAGTTAAACCCCTGCCGCCGGAGCCAATACCAACGTTGTTGAAGATAATATCGATTCTGCCATATTTAGCAATTGCAGCGTCAACAGCACTTTTAGCTTCTGGTTCTTTCGAGACATCTGCCTGGACCGCAACCGCTTCACCTCCAGCTTTTGTTATTAAATCAACGGTCTCTTTAGCCGCGGTTAAATTGCGATCGATAGCAACTACTTTTGCGCCTTCTTTTGCGAACAGGATGGCGGTGGCTTTTCCATTACCGATGCCCGGTCGTATCGAACCGGCGCCAACCACCATGGCGATCTTATCCTTTAATCTCATTGGAATTAGTCCTCCGTTATTGTATTTGGGTGCTTTGTGCTATGTAGTCTGAGCAATCGTATCACCGTGAGCGTGTTTCGTCAACTTGGGGGCTCGTTCAATCAGCTAATTTTATCTGTACCGGCGCGCGTTCGAAATCAGCGGCACTCAGGAGAGTTTGCGGGCGTAATTTCATTGACTTTGCTATGAACCTATCCGGGACAAGTTCGAGTCGGGCATTGTAGAAGCTGGCGATATTGTTGAAATAGTCCCGCGCCAGGGCGATGCGTTGTTCTGTCTCCGTCAACGATTGCTGCAATTTTAGAAATAGTTCGCTCGATTTCAAATCAGGGTATCGCTCTACTGTAACCTGGAGAGATGGCGAAAACCCGCTGTAATCAGGACCAGTTATGCCTGGGGGCGTGGCAGTCATTTGCTGGCGTAGTCTGGTCACCAGCTCCTGGACTTCTCTTTCGTGAGCTGCGTAACCTTCAACGGCTTCAATCAAATTTGGAATCAGGTCATAACGGCGCTTTAATTGTATATCAACCTGTGCCCAGGCTTGCTGAACACGTTGCCGCACTCCTACGAGGCTATTAAAAACTGTCCATATCCACGCAATTGCTATAGTGAAAATGTATCCGCCAACCGCAATTACATACGGTTCCCAGTTCATGCGCAAAAGTAGCGGTCGGGTCAAATTACCTATCAATACGCCGGCGATAGCGAGTATTAATCCGAGTAACGCCCATACCCAGAGCCAGATTCCATAACCCGTGCTAACCTGCTTCTCAGTCCGGGTAGACGTGATGAACAGTTGATTGTTTTTATCGTTAGCTACTTCGGCGGCGACGATATCCTCGCGCTGGCGCGCTTGACCCACAACGTAAAGCGGGGTGTGCAATGGAATCGCAGTTTCCTGGAAGCGACGGCGGTGGTCGGTGTTAGCAATTTCGTTTGCCGGACCCTTGCCGAAATACAACGCATCGGTACGGGTCACAGTTTTATCGAATACTTCGTTGTCTTCAATTTTAGCACCCGCAGGCTGTATGCGGATGATGCCGGTATCATCTTTGAGGTAGAATGGCGCAGAATCGCTGCCTTTGGCAACCGTTTTCCAGCCGCTCTCATGCCGCGTACGGGTGTGCGTCCCTTTCGAATCATGGTATGTCTCCACTACTGTCCGCGACCAGTGTTCATCGACGTGCCATTCATAAAGTACGCACGAGACTCCCGCCAACCGGCTGGTTAGCGGCGACTCGCTTTCTGCGGTACCTTTTAACTCCACAAGCCCGATGAATACACCCAGCACTTTGGAGGTGGGCAGGTCATCGATAAGGCGCTTCTTATGGAAAAACCGGAAGGCGACTATCAAACAGACAAGAGCAGCTACAGCTCCGATAATGATTGCGATATTCATAATTGACTAAATGATACTGGGCATTCGTAGTCGAGTCAAGAAAAGCTCCATGTATATAGGCTGGAATAGCCCGGATAATCTTGATAATTTCGTTATACACTTCGTTAATATTTTATATCTGTGTAATTTTGCATATTCTAAAATTCTGATTGTAGGGTCGATGGCGAGGTAGTACTAAAATACCTGTTAAAGTAACCTAACTTTCCTATTGCCACTACGTTTTAATCACTAGAGAATAGAAGATCCAGGAGGACAACCGAAATGGTTCGCAAGGTGGTCCGGAGGGTAGCATTCCGTCTCAAGTGGCTGACAATGTCAGAGCGGGCGCGCTATGCCTATTTTTGGGCGCGGACGCAGGAAAACTGGTAGACGGCGTGTTACCTGTTAATCATGACCTCAAAATGTGGGTGACGCAATCCCTGCAAGCGTTTAATGCTTAGGGTTTGTTGAATATCAGTTTGGCTATTTTTATTAGTTTCATTCTCAGGATTTCTTCAAACGCTTTTTTACCGCTTCACTTTCAAGTTCTCTCAGTGCATCACTGCCAATCCATCTCGCCGATTTAGAATCCAGTGTTTTTAATTTCAAAGACGTCTCGATCGCTGCTCGATTTAAGCGTATGTTTCTTTTCCCGATGTTTCTCAGTGCCCAGTTTACAGATTTTTTCACAAAATTCCGCTCGTCAGTTGATGCCTGTACTATTAAAGGAAAAAGTTCAATAAACTTTTTATCTTCAGTTTTCTTATCATGCCATGCCAGGCATGCAAGCAAAGAGAAAGCGGTACGTTTAACAAATTCCTCGGGCCGCTTTGCCCAATCGTCAATTTTCTTCCAGGCAAGAGGTGACTTTTCGAACAGGTTCATGCAAAGCTGGTCGCACACATCCCACGAGTCGATGTCTTTCACCCAGTCTTCGATCTGCTGCTCGGTTAACATCTTCGGGTCGTCCACCAGAGCTGCAAGAATTCTAGCCTCGGCAATACCGGTATCCCACAGCTTCAGCGCCAGCTCATGGTCTTTGCCAATTTCCTTCGCCATTTTTCTTAAGAAGGGCATTGATAATCCCAGCCTATTTTCCGTGGACATACCAAACCGCTTCATTCCGGCTAGCTGGTCTGGTCGTGCGTTCTCTTTAAGTTTTGAAATGATTTCTTTAAAAGTTTTCATTGTTGTCTCCAGCTATCTCTCTTTATCAATCCACAGCCTCTCCCCATCGGTTATCAATTCAATTGTTCCGTTTAAGTCCGTGCGGTAGATGTTGTTTTCTCCGACTTCGGCAGCAAGTCTCGCCATTGTCTCTTTATTCGGGTGTCCATAGTCATTGGCAATGCCTACCGAAATTACGGCTACTTCCGGACTGACAGCGGTTAAAAATACAGCACTGCTTGCCGTATAAGAGCCGTGGTGGGCAACTTTAAGCACGGTACAATCGAGCTGCGCCCTGTCCATGATCAGGTTAAGCTCTATTTCTTCGGTAATATCTGCTGTCAATAGAAAACTGATTTTCCCATCGTTTACTCTCAGTATTATACCGTCATTATCCATAGTTGTTTCGCTGGTTGTAGGTGATGCGATCACTTCTATCAAAGGATTTTCGTTCCCCAGGTATATTACCTGCCCAACCTGACAAATGGTAACGTCGACATTCTTATCTTCAAGCAGGTTCTGCCATTCTTCCCAGAGAGCTGAATTGCTATCTGACTCGGTGTAAAGTACCTGT
>CAYHBE010000002.1:0-2959 GCA_964354765.1 uncultured Dehalococcoidales bacterium
ACTTAAAGCGCTCGACAAGAGCTACCGCACCTTTTACTATATGAGCATGATAGAGAATCTAAAATGCATAAAAACGCATGGCATCGAGGAGTTCCTGGAAAAAGAAATGGCAAAATGGCAATGCCCTGAATGCGGCGACGTGATATGCTGTCATAACGGACTCTGCCTTAATTGCAGTCTCGACAAGCTGCGTCAAAAGAAACACCAATCCCGCTGGGATTAGAAGGGTTATGATCATTGGCCTTTTAAAATAATATCTTACCCCATCAAGCCTGAATACGGACTACTATTAAAGCTTTTTCCGATAACTCCTAAAGTAATATTGCAGGAATATTAAAAGTATGAGCAAAATGTACGAGTTTAATGCAGAGATAAAGAAGGTTCCTGGTATCGATGGTGCCTACGTTGAAATACCTTTTGATGTTAAAGTTGAGTTTGGTAGGGGACGCGTGCCGGTTACGGCTACCTTTGATGGAATTCCTTGTGACGGCAGCTTAGTAAAAATGGGGACCCAATGCCACATTATTGGAATAAAAAAAGATATTCGCGCCAAAATCGGCAAGCAAGCAGGAGATAAAGTTAAGGTTACAATAATCGAACGAAAAAAATAGGGAAATGATAATTAATATGTAGTATCATTTCAAAGATATGCCGAGGTTTGTGTAGTGGTAATAAAAATAATTCTTGCAGAATAATACCTTAAATCTCCGCTTGAATAAAAATGGCTGTCTATAAATGATGGTATAAAGTACGCTTGAAGTCTTTGAATCCATGCTTTTTCCAGAATGAAGAAGCGGCACGATTTTGTGTGAGAACATCTAATTCAATCCGGTGGATATCTCTCGAATGAAACCACTTCAAGATTTCCCCAAGCATTTTAGCACCGATACCCTTTCGGCGATATAAGACGGTGATAAATAGATCATGAATACAGCCGTACTTTTCTCTATCATCCAGGTTTGACTTTTCATTTATCAGTGAATAAGAATAACCAATGGCGTTTCCTTCATCCAAGGCTACTAGTACGAGACTATTCTCTGCTTCCATCGCCTGGCGAAGGTATTCTTTTATGAAAATCGGAATCGCTTCATCTTGGGGCGTGAAAACTGGGTCAACGTCCTGACTGTAATGCATGAATTCTGTCCATAAATTCCCTAATTCTTTTATATGATGTTCGTTCGCCTTGACAATCTCAATAATCATCGTAGTTATTAAATTTTTTTAATCTCGATTACAGATTTAAATTCCCTCTACCAAATACTGGGTGCTTTCATCCCTACTTCGCGACTTTAAGAGTCGCGGTGCCTATCTTCTCACCCTTGGAAAAAGGATCAGAAGTGGGGAAATAAATATCCCAGGTGGATGTACCTTCAGGCAGCCAGTATACCTTTGGCCATTCGATGCACTTTGGAGTTCCCGGCGATCCTTTTGTTGCCCCTGAATAGTCTTGGCTCCACTTTCCGTCATAAGTTTCCTTCCCGTTGGGATACATTGGGTCGGGAAGTGTTGAATATACATGGAAATCTCTTGTTTCACCCGGTGTAAACTGGACCCAGAGAAATACCAATTGTGCAGGGTCACCGCTCGACTTAACAGAAGTAATATGGGGAGCATTGGGATCTTTAGTTGCGCTAAACCATATCTTTAAAATGGTTTCTTTTTCTTTGATATTGATCGTGGCGGTAGCTTTACCGATACTACGACTGCCGCCTGAGGCTGATTGATAATAACTTACTTCGACGGTTACATTCTCAGTGCCGCCGCTGGTTTCATCTGCGTCAGCTCTGTACGTCATGAATTCATCACCGCGGAATAACATATAATTCGTGACTTGTGTTTGAGGATTACCGCTCTCATTGATCAGAAATCCATACTTTCCCGTGGTCGACCAATCTAACTCAAAACGATCGTAATGAAACATGCTGTACTCATCAGGTATATTAATGGGGAATCGACACTCAAATTTAACCTCAGCACCCGGATCACATGAAATCTCGCTAGGAACAATTTCGACATCTGTAAGAATCTCGATGTTGGTCGAGTACTCACCGACGATATCGCCCCAGAATTCTACACGCACCTTAACCTTTCCGGTTTGACCAACCTCAGCAGTTGGGAAAGCTTTAAAATACACCGTATCTGTCGACGACAACCATGTTTTTTCTTTTACCTCGTACAGGGCGCCGGGAGGGGTAATATCAGCACGTTTACTACCGATAACTCCGATATTTCCCTCGAGATACCACCAGAATGTTGCTTTCCAGGGATGCTCCATCGTTACGTGATCACCGTTTTCATTAAAATACATTTCCTTAAATACGACGAACCCGCCGGGGGACACGGGACAATAGGCATTCTGCGGTAACTCGATCGCATATGCAACGGGTTCAATTACTCCGAACTTATGACTTCCAGTTAAGCGAATAGGCCATGTCGGATCATAGTCTTCCAACCATGATTTGATTGAATATGTGCTGAAACCCTGGATGGTGCAAATAACCGTGTGATTCACCAGATCAACTTTGCTATCGCTTATCGGAATCCACGATCTTTGCTCCAGCCGTACTATCTTGAGACTCGTTTCAGATATATTCTCAGGAAGATCATCCTGTGAATAGGCGATTACTAATTGCACCAGCTGCTTAAAGTTGATTCCATCCGGTCCAAACTCATAAGCAGTATTCGGAATACATGCAGCGTCGAGTGGTGGGTTGAGGGCAGGTCGAACGCCAAGCGTAACATCTTTATCTACAGCACCACCAGGTAAAACAATCAAGACGTTGCCATTCGCCCCATTTATCGTTGTCCCTTTTAAACTTGCTCCAAACTTCTCCCAGCTCGAGTCTAATACAGTTGTCGTACCGCCGTTTTTACCCTGACACCCGCTTAATCCGGTGAATACTAAAGTAGAAATTATTCCAATCAATAGCAAATTATTTTTCATGGAAACGCCTCCATG
>CAYHBE010000002.1:2969-19087 GCA_964354765.1 uncultured Dehalococcoidales bacterium
AGTTGTTATGGTAAATCATTAAGCTGCTAAAAGCAAGAATATTCTTAGTCGAATCAGATTGACTGTTTATGAACTCTCTTTGTATCTGAGGTAACATAATATTGACTTACTTAGCTCCTGGTTGTAGATTAAATATGCCATGCTCATGATGATTACAGATAATTGCTAAATAATGTCGCAAGTAAAGATTAAATAAAAGGAGGTCAAACCATGGCTTTCACAGCAAGTTCGACTGTCGGAGAAGTCCTGGCAGTCAAACCCGGTGCAATATCTATTGTGGAAAACTTCATCGGTCGTAGAATTACCCAGAGCGAGCTAGAGTTTGCCCAGGGAATGACACTAAAAAATGTCGCTGAATTTGTCGGTATGAACCATGAGAAGATGGAAGAGCTTATTAAAGAACTTAATGCTTGATTATTCGTGTTAACGAACTGAGACGTCTCTTGGAAAGTGTTTTTCTAAATATATGATTATACCCATATACTAAGATGCCTATATTTTCTCAACTCTCATACATGCCTCATGTTAAATATCCATGTGTTTTCGCGAACAGACAAACACACAATTTTGAAAGCATGAATAGACATCTATTTTTACCGTTTTGATTCGGCGTCATCGATCTTTTTATGGTTGCGATTGAGCCGGTACTTGCCTTGTCCTGGTTCTAGGTCCAATCAATACCCAATAGATCACGATGCTGATAAGCGCTGCAAAGAAACACCAGACGGATGTCAGATATTGCGCAAAGAATATGCTGGAAATAGTATACGATACTGTTATTAGCACACCGAATAGCCACATCCGCTTGACGGAAGAAATAAAAAGTGGTGTAATAGTTGACACCAGATAGAGTACTAAAGCTATATTCACAGGAATCACCGGGAATCTATCGATGTACTGGATATGGAAGTTCTGTATCTGCGGGCGGACATCATAAGAAATCAGGCAGGAAGCGTAGAACAGTGAAAGGATTCCTCCAGTTATTATTAAACCAGCCAGGACTTTCTTCCTCCCTTTTGACTCCTCCATAAACCACACTGACAAAGGTACCATGATAGGCCAGATAACCAACGCAGTTATCAAGAAGATATAAGTTGTAATATTCTGAAGCTGCTCATATTCACCTGATTTCAAGGTAATCCACAGCACACCCTCTGCAAACTGCTGAGCAGCGAACAAGATCGGTATTCCTGCGAGTAGCTTTTGCTGAGGTTTTTTCACTTTGTTAAGTGTCGCTGTCCCGATTGCGGATAACAATATGCCTCCCGCGAAACTTGCTTCAGCCGAAAAACACATAAATACCTCTTTTTTCAAAAATTGCTCAGGCTTCCTAAATTCGGATATTAACAAAAAATTATCGAAATGACAATGGGTAAGCGCGTTTAGCGCTTTCAATACATAAAAGTTGATAAAATTTTCAAATGGCATTATCTTATTGTTGGTAACATCAGGCGTGATATAAGATTAAAATAGCAACTCATTTTAGTAAGAGCGTAGTTCTGAGACTGTTGTTCGACGGTTTATACATGCTTAGATTACTATCGATGATAATTCTATGGAAGACCAAAAAGCGATAATCATCTTGAAGAACCTGGTCAGTAAGAACATACTTACCAACGAAGAAAAAGAAGCAGTCATGACTGCGATCGGTATTCTCAGCTGGACTTCGCTATCCAAAAGCAGGATAAAAGCACAAAAAGCCAAAAGAGATAAGAGCACCCAATGGTAAGAGTTGATCGATGGCTGTAATTTCCGGCTTACACGCGATTCCAATACACTGAAGAGGCAGAAAATGAATCCTGTTATTCAGACTATTCTCAGTCGCAAATCGGTCCGAGCCTATGAAAATAAGCCCATCGAGAATGATATCAAATCTGTGATTATACGCGCCGCCTTGCGCGCGCCAACCGCCGGTAATATGATGCTGTATTCCATCATCGAAGTTGACGACCAGAACAAAAAGAAATCGTTAGCGAAGTCGTGCGACAATCAACCTTTCATTGCGAAAGCTCCCCTGGTCCTTTTATTTCTAGCTGATTACCAGAGATGGTATGACTACTTCGGTAAATCAGGTGTGAAAGAAGAATGTAAAGCCAAACATATGCAGATGCGTAAACCTGAAGAAGGCGACTTGATGATAGCCTGCTGCGATGCTCTTATTGCTACCCAGACAGCTGTCATCGCGGCCGAATCGCTGGGTATAGGTTCGTGCTATATTGGCGATATCATGGAAAAATGGGAGATTAACAGGGATTTGTTTAATTTGCCATTCTACACTTTTCCGATTTGCTTACTCTGTTTCGGTTATCCCACAAAAGGGCAGATCAGGCGTAAAAAAACAACGCGTTTCGATGAACGCTTTATTGTATTTAAGGACTCTTATAAGAAATTGACGTCATATGAGTTTGATGAAATGTTTGCCAGTCAGCAAAAATCATCTCTATGCAGTGGCGGGATTGCACAAGAAAATAATATCGGTCAACATTATTACTCAAAGAAATTCAACTCAGATTTTTCACGAGAAATGAGCCGTTCGGTAAGAGCTTGCCTGGAGAACTGGCTGGATAAGCGCTGATAGGTATTCAAGAGATAGACGAGTGAATGTTAGCGTGTCTGATCTAAGTAATTAAAAAATTTTGCAGTGATCTTTATATTCATCTATTTACTAACATATTGCTTCGGTTTCATACATAATAAATCAGAATATGTTACCAAAGTATCCTCTTTTTGTAGATTTTCTAGTACTATTTCGTGATTAACAGAACCGGACGCATAAACTATGCTCAATATTGTAGAAGTAAAGTAAAAAAGGGTTGAGATATGGTAGTTGTGAACAATATTGAGAAGTTGCTTACAGTCCGGGAAGTTGCTGAAATTCTGCATGTTCACCCCAGCACCCTTAGACGTTGGAGCGATACAGGTCGGATTAAATTTTTAAGAATAACTCAGAGGGGTGACCGTCGGTATCGATACAGCGAAGTTGAGTCATTTCTGGATGATTTCAAAGATTGTATCTACAAGCCGGGCAGCGGTAAATAGCAATTAAAAACCTATTTCACCTGACTCACCCGGAGCTAATTTACCTAAACCTGGAATTCCACTTTATTAATATTTTCCCCCGACTAATTCCGTCTTTATGGCGGAATTTTGTTTTGACACCCCGCAGATGATAACATATATTCAAACCGTAAAGCGCATATGGGGAGGTCCAGATGCAAAAGAAACTCTATCGCAACCGAACCGACCGTAAAATCTGGGGGGTGTGTGGGGGCTTGGCCAAATATTTTGATATCGACCCGACCATTGTCCGAGTCATTGCCCTGGCATCGATTCTTGTAGGTACCCTGGGTATCTGGGTTTATATAATTATGGCGATTATCGTACCGCTTGAATCATGATTTTACCGGAATTTCTATGTGGTTGAATAGGACGAGAGCCAATTTCTGAAATCGTTTGCTCAATTATCAAGTGACATATTTTAATAATATCAATAATCGCAATTTTCCGGTAAAAAATTTATTTTTTGTTATCATTAAGTTAGCTAATAACTGACTTACCCGGAGGCAGTCCTGCGGGTTGTAGACATGAATAAAGAACTGCTGTCATTAAATTTCGTATATTGTATGGAGCGTTGGCTTCTTTGCCTTCGGAAGCTTCTCCGACTATTTCAATATCATCATGGACATTTAGAAGTGCTTTAATGCCATCCCTCATTATGGCATGGTCATCAACAATTAGTACTTTAATCTTGTCCATAAGCCTGCCATCTTGCTTTTTCTAAGATAATTATATAACATCTACCGAAGATGTGTGGAATAATAAGGGTAATCCCATATTCTGTCCATTTTGTCCCTAACAGGGTGTATGTTTTGACAACTACAAGTGCATTATTATGTGCCATAAGTATCTACAAAATGGTGAATATGTTACTCTGCAGTTGGAAATAGTCAACAATCCCTATTAATATCGGATTTTTATACCCATCTTTATTGCCTTAAGTGATTATGAAGATTGACTCGGAATGATATTAAGTCTTATTATTGGTAAACGTATGACCCTGAGGTTAAAGGAGAATAAATGGATTTAATACCAAATGTATAGTTGGGGTTCACCGATAGGGACGGGATTCTTTTTATTCTGCCTCGGGTTGGTGATTTTCTTCTTAATCTAGGCCGGTAGGAAGCGCAGCGAATCTTACTGATTGAATAACATAGTTACTAAAATCTTAAAGCGGAGTAAAAATTAATGAGTACAGACGAAGTTCTGTCAGCTTTACAGCATTTACTGGGTGTTTATACCGGCGGCCTACCTATAACAGATATCCAGATAAAATTATTCCATGAATTCAAATTACAGCTTAGTTATAAGACAATAGAAAACGCCATTTTCCGGTATCCAGGTAAGTTTGTTGATTCGGATGGGAAGTGGAAATTAAGAAATCTATAAAATATTTAGATTCAGGCCTTACTCTTGTATTGTTTTCTATCTTCAAATAATCAAGAACTATGTATTTGTTGGCCAATCTACCAGCCGGGTATGCTTTTCAATACGTGCCGCAACGATTCGCTGAATCACGTCGCAGGCTTCACATATTAATGGATCAGATAAACTATAATATACGTTCGAGCCCTCTCGCCTGGCGTTAACAATTCCTTTGTCTCTTAATATACCTAGATGCCGCGATACAGCTGCCTGAGGGGTTGCCAGGATTCTTACAAGGTCTCCTACTGACTTTTGTCCCTTTCGTAACTCGTTAATAATGATAAGTCTTTTTGGATCTGAAAAAGCTTTATAAGAATCAGCTAACAATCTAAATAACTCTAACTCCCGTTTTGTTAACATAACGTTCTCCATTTTATATACGGATATTCGTATATTTAACTGACTGTAATATACTATTAGCTAAGAAGTCATCTGTCAAGCCTTGTTTTGTTTTTCATACAAGAAAATCGCATGCGATTAAATTTTCAAAGGTAAAAATTTACCCCTCCCCGAGCAGGGTGGGGAGGGGTAATAAACAGAAACAACTATTTTAGACTATCTAGCACCCGGTGCCGCAATATGTGCTGGTTCATCCTGCATCATCGGTAGGAGTTTATATGCCAACCAGATAACCAGCATCGAGTCGGCTACAAGACCCGCCGAGATTGCGAACTCCATCCACGTAGGGAAGTAAGTGTAACCAGGTCGCATACCAAGAGCAAACATGCTAACGTTGAAGCGGTTGATTATGAGACCCAGCACTACTAAAACAGCAACCCAGAATAACTTTGTGTCGCTCTTACGGATACTTTTCAGGTTGAACAGAATCATCGGTGCAACAATGCCTACCAGGATTTCTATCCACCAGTATATATTATAGGGATATGCGGTGAATATTAACCCAATTTCTCCTGCCAACACAAGGTCACCCAATTTAAGAACAAGGTAGATTCCCAAAATCCACGGGATTGCTTTACCCAATCCTTCCATTATGTCGTGGTTTTGTTTATGACCCAATGCCTTTCCGGTCAAAGTAGACTCGAACATTACCATCGCTGGTCCCACTGCAATCGCTGAGTTAAGGAACATAATAGGCAGGATCGGAGTGTACCAGAGTGGATGCAGGTAAGTTGGTGCCATTAATAGCATTGATCCCAGTGAAGATTGGTGGAGAGTGGAGAGACAAACACCGGCAATAACCAGCGGAATTTGAATTGCGCGGATTACTCTCAAAGGCAGGTGCCAATTGAATTTTTCAAAGACTGCCGGGCTGAATTCCAGGGCTAACACGATAGTGTATGTTAGTACGCAAACACCTACTTCGAATAATGGCGAGTGGATATTCGGTGTGATCATAATATGCCAGATAAACCAGGGTTGCCCGAGGTCAACAAGCAGCGCAAGAATAACCAGCGTATAGCCAAGAAAGGCAGTCAGAACGGCGGGACGAACGACAGAGTGGTATTTTTCCAGGCGGAAAATGTACACTACACCAGCTAACGTGAAACCGCCGGCCGCTAGGGCGACTCCGCAATAAAGGTCGAAGCTGATCCAGAGTCCCCAGGGACGACCGTCACTAAGGTTGCTCATTGCACCCAATCCGTATATGTACCGGATTATAATCGGTATCAATCCCAATATCACGATAACTGAAAGGATTGCCAGTCCCTTGGGGAATTTCCGTTTTGATTGGACTTGTAAATCGTTCATTTCTTTACCGCTCCTTCCTTCTTTCCGGCGGTTTTTTTACCATTGGTTTCACGGCGTTTAGCCAGCCAATAGATACCTGTCATGATTGCTGCGACTCCTACCAGTACCGGTGGTACAAAGGTCATCGCACGTTCTACGTTTACGACAACTGGTTCTTCCGAGAGAGTTGGTAAACCTACCTTATCGAATGGTATCGGGGAGAGTAACAGCCAGGATGTTCCACCAACCTCTTTTTCACCATAAATGTGATTAACATATCTTTCGGGTTCTGCAGCGATATGAGCTTTCGCTTCTGCCAGTAGTTCTTCTCTATCACCAAATTTCAAAGCACCGCTGGGGCAGGTGGTGACGCATGCGGGTTTGAGCCCGGATGTTACACGGTCTGCACAGAAAGTACATTTACGGATCCACGGTATCGGCGTGTCCCAATCGAATGTCGGGATGCCAAACGGACAAACGGTCATGCAATACCGGCATCCGAAACAGCGGCTGTCATCATACGTCACCGGACCATCGGGACGCTTCTGGAGAGCTGATACTGGGCACGCCTCAGCACAGGCAGGATGCTCGCAGTGCATACATTGCAGCTTGGTAAAAACAAAATGGAATTTGTTTTTGTAGTCTGTCTCGGTAAACCGAATCATGGTTGCAGTTTTTGATGTCAGGAGAGGTGGATTCTCGATAGAACCTGTGTTGGTAGTCAGCTCACCTTTCCTCTCGTTCCACTGCTTGCAGGCTACCTGGCAGCCGCGACATCCTATGCATTTTGTGGAATCGTATAAAACTCCGAAACTCATCTTATGCCCTCCTTATATCGCACAGGAAAGCTTTATATTCGGGAATGCTCGTATTAGCATCTCCGACGTGCGGCGTTAGAATATTGCCGCTATCTCCTGTAGATAGCCCGGTGTAGCCCCAGTGAATCAGCACACCGATCTGGTGGATCGTCTTTCCGGCGACTGTAAGCGGTTGAATACGTCTGGTAACCAGGGCAACAGCGGTAATTTCTCCACGCGCCGTGCTTACGACGACTTTATCGCCATTAGCTATTCCCTTTTCTGCGCCGAGTTGTTCGTCGATTTCCACATACATGTTGGGCATTAATTCTACAAGCCACGGAAGGTTACGGGTCATTATACCCGACTGCCAGTGCTCGGTGCAGCGGTAAGTCGTGCCCACGTATGGGAATTTGTCCGGGGTGCCTCTCTCGTTCATATAGCTGCCGATTACGGAGCATGGATTAGTCATTGTGCCAGACATGGGATTCTTAGTAAGAGGACTCTCCCACGGTTCGTAAGCTTCAGGCAGGCTGCCTTCGACGAGGTCGAATCCCCAGAGTCGAGCTACACCTTCGGGTTTCATGATGAACGGTAGGTTCTTGGCTTTTGCAGCAGCGTAGTTGATTGCATTCCCACCGCCATCGATAACGTCGCCAATCCAACTGTTATTGGCAGTATTAAAAGTGACCACCGGGCGCAACTCATCCCATGGTTTACCATTCAAGTCGACCGCTGCGCGGTTGTAGATAATGCGGCGGTTCATCGGCCAGCACCATGACCAGTTAGAAAATTGCCCAATTTTCTGCGGGTGGGAGTCTACATTATCGCGTTTCTTGGCTTTGTTGCCATCAGTTTCCGTGTACCAGTTGCAGTGCAGCCAGTTACCGCAACTCGTTGTTCCGTCATCTTTGAGAGCTGAAAAGCCTGCCATCAGTTTACCTGTCGCCAAATCGAAGCCGTTCATCTCTTTAGCAATAAGGTCTGAAGATATGTGCTCGTAATTCCAGGTAAGCGAATTAATCTGCTGTGCCTGCGGCCGGCTGTCGGATTTGTACAGCTCTCTAATCTTTTCCATCATCATATTCATGACTTCGAGGTCAGCAATTGCTTCTCCAGGCGGTTCAACTGCCTTATAGCGCCATTGAGCCCATCTGCCGCTATTGGAAATACTTCCTTCCTTTTCGAAGGAAGCAGCCACAGGGAGGACGAAGACTTCTGTGTTAATGTCTGCCGAATTCACGCCTGGACGTTTCCAGAATTCAGCGGTCTCGTTCATCCAGATATCGGCAACCATTAACCATTCGAGGTTGCCCAAAGCGCTGCGGGCGCCGTTGGAGTTAGGTCCGGCAACAGCAGGATTTTGACCCCAAACCCACAGTCCCTTGATCTTACCCTGTCCCATTGCTTCAAACATACCGATATGTGTGTTGTTTACAGCGGGATCTGTCTTCGGAAGGAATCCAAAGCCAAAATCGTTGTCTTTGGTTGCGGCATCGCCGTACCATGACTTTAAAAGGCTGACTGTGTATTTCTTATAGTTGCCCCACCAGTTTACGCTGGTATCTGCAACGAGTCCCTTCGGCGTGATAGTTGCAGGTCTGACTCTTGCTAGGTAAGCATCCAGGTTTGTGTCGCTTTCCCTGGGGACGCCGAGGTACCCGGGTAAGTAGTTAGCCAGGAGACCCTGGTCAGTAGAACCCTGGACGTTTGAAGTTCCTCTCAGGGCATTGATCCCACCACCCGCAATGCCCATGTTCCCCAGGAGAAGCTGAAGGATGGCGTAAGCGCGTATATTCTGGACGCCATACGTATGCTGAGTAGCGCCCATCGCATACAGAATTGTGCCAGCCTTCCCTGTTTTACCGGTTGAAGCATATATGCGGCATATCTCTTGATAGACATCTTTTGGCGTGCCGGTTATTGTATTCACGGTATTCAAATCATAACGGCTGAAATGCTTTTTAAGCTGCTGGAAAACGCAATTCGGGTCTTTAAGCGTAAGATCGGTCGCTGGCGTGTTGACATCTGCATATTTCCAGGTAGCTTTGGCAGCAGCCGTATATTTTCCTGCGCTGACCTCTCCGAACAGCCCGTCGGTGAATTTGTAGTTCGAATTGACGATAAATGAGGCGTTGGTGTACTGAAGGATATACTCCATGTTATATTTTTGTGGATTTGCCTCAATATCATCCAGCACGTATTTAATCATCCCGCCGATAAAGGCGATGTCCGTACCGGCTCTTATCGGGGCGTAGATATCAGCCCGCGCCGATGTTCGGCTAAAATGCGGATCGACGTGTATCAACTTGCCACCGGCTTCCATCGCTTTCGTCACCCATTTAAAAGAAATCGGATGATTTTCAGCGGCATTCGATCCAATAATCAAAACGACATCGGCATTTCTGAAATCGATCCAGTGATTTGTCATTGCCCCCCGACCGAAACTCTCCGCCAGACTGGCGACAGTCGAGGAGTGTCAAAGACGGGCACAGTGTTCCAGGTAAACGATGCCGAGTGCACGGTCCATCTTAGACAGGGCGTAACATTCTTCATTATCCAGTTCGCCCCCACCGAGAGATGCCAGGGCATCGACTCTTTTGGCGGTATTTCTCAAGTATTTTTCTCGTGTGCCCTTAACGCGCTGGGCGATAGTGTCAATCATCCAATCCCAGCTCTTTTCTTCCCAGTCTGCAGCACCGGATGCACGGTATAATGGTTTTGTAAGACGGAACGGGTTTATTTCACCATCAACCTGATGAATTTGACCCATCGCTTGTCCTTTTGGACAGAGAGATCCTTCATTGATAGGATGGTCAGGGTCACCCTCCACTTTTATGATGCCGTCTTCATAAGTGGTGACAATGGCTCCGCATCCCACCGAGCAATAGCAGCAGATAGTCGTTGATTCGCTTGCTTTTTTCTTGAGCGGGAATTCGCGGATTGGCGGCCAGGCAAGTGCTGCTGTGCTGCCCATCGCACCGAAAGCTGCAGCTCCGGCGAGGGAAGCGCCGCCCAGTTTGAGAAAATCTCTACGATTTAGCTCCACAGGCTACCTCCTTCCTAATCATGTGAAAATATAAGATGTGCCCAAACAATAACATGATATTGTCTTGCACGCAATGAAAATAAAAAATGTCGGATGCTGTTTGTGTGAAAAATCTGCGGTAGTTTACTAGAGATACCTTTGGTGTATTCAGTTGGAGGGATGGATTACCTTGCCTTTCCCTGAATGATACGCAGGCAAATTCTGTGGTGCCTCCAGTAACGATATGCACTCCCGGCTTTCCATTTCTAAAACGGTAATAGAGGTAAGAGGGAGGTGAAATGAACTAAGCCGAAGAGTTTTCCGCAACCTACTGCTCCAGCTCTTACCTCCGTATTAAAAATACCACGTGTTAATTTTGCATACTAGTGCCGTAAAGCTTATTCATTATTCATTAAAATACCTAAAGCCGTAGATTCCATTTAGTTATTTTTACTTATTGCCTTCATAGCCTCATAAGTACAGAAGCGTACATCACATTAAAAGAATCATTGTTATCGGAAAACACTTAGAGTAAAATATACTTGCGGAACGTGCCTGATGTTCCTGAGGAGGTTGTGATGCGAGGATCGTTTAAAATCATGCGGGTTGCCGGAATCGATATCGCGATTCATTATACCTGGATTTTTGCTGTTATCATTATCACCTGGTCATTAGCTGGATATTTCTCGCAATATCCTTCATGGTCGGTGACAGTCCGCTGGCTCGCCGGATTTCTCTCGGCGGTTCTTTTGTTTTTCTCGGTCTTGCTACATGAGCTTGCACATTCACTGGTCGCACAGTCCCGCGGTTTACCTGTTACGAGCATAACTCTATTTATATTTGGTGGGGTGAGTAATCTGTCAGAGGAACCAAAGAGCCCGGGTCTCGAGTTCTGGATGGCATTTGTCGGACCTTTGACAAGTGTATTGCTCGGATTAATTTTCTGGGGAATCTGGTATCTTGCAACAGGAGAGCCGTTATTACCCTTGTTAAGCAGCAGTGCTACCGGTAAAGGCACATTCGTTATAGCTATTCTTGGCTACCTGGCATTTATTAATTTAGCACTGGCAGTGTTCAATCTCTTACCTGGGTTCCCGCTCGATGGCGGTCGGATTCTACGCTCAATTCTATGGAAAACCTCCGGAAGCTTATCCAGGGCGACTAACATTGCTTCGATCATTGGAAGACTTTTCGGCTGGGTTTTTATCGGGCTTGGCGTATTCCTCTTTTTCAGATTCGGTGATTTTCTCTCCGCAGTGTGGATTGGCATTATCGGGGTGTTCTTGATGAGCGCAGCTGAAAATGCTCGACAGGAAGTTATGGTCAGGGAGAACCTTTCAGATGTAAAGGTTAGACAGGTAATGGAAACAAATACTGAGACCGTTGACCAGCGTTTAACAGTCGCGGAACTGGTGCGCGACTTTTTCCTATCAAGGCGGCGTCGGGCTATCCCGGTCGCGGAAAGCGATAGAATTATCGGTATGGTCTCTATCAGTGATGTGCGTAAACTTCCGCAAGAACAATGGGAAACAGCAAATGTAGCACGCATCATGTCGCGCGAACCCCTCCATACGGTTAAGCCTGAAGATAACCTTGATCTTGCTATGAAACTAATTGCCCAGAACGACCTTAACCAGGTCCCAGTATTGGACCAGGGAAAGCTGGTAGGAATCCTGACCCGTGCTAATTTGATCAATTTCCTTCATTTAAAACAGGAACTTGGGATGAAGGGCGGACGTAAAGTCAGAGGACCGTCCGGCTCAAACCCTTAGTCAATTTGGAACTAAATTTGCTTTCGGATAACATTATTTTTAAAAATGTAACAAGCCATTCAGAATTGGAAGGCGCTTTTGCCGTACGCCGAGAGGTATTCATCGTCGAGCAGAGTATTGCTGAAGACGAAGAATATGACGGACTGGATCAAGATTGTCTACATTACGTGGCGATGAACGGTGCACAAGTAGTTGGTACGGCACGAGTCCGGTTTCTCTCAATAGAATCAGCCAAGCTCGAGCGAATGGCTGTTTTAAAAAACTTCCGCAGGAAAGGTATTGGCACTGGTATTCTCGGTCTTATCGATACAGAACTTAAAACTCGCAAGATTAAAGAGGCGGTACTCCATGCTCAGATGATTGCTGTCCCATTCTATTTTGCTAGTGGTTTTACTGCGACCGGCAGCACTTTTTACGAAGCTAATATCGAACATATTAAAATGCAGAAATTTCTCGGTCGGTGAATGCAGAATAAGGAATTATCCTGTATGTGTAAATTGACCCATAACCGCATATTCAGCTATAATAAAGATACGAAACGAAACCTCTGAACAGGCAATTCTATTGCACGAAAGTTGCGGCGTTTTCGGGATATACAGTCCCGGTGAAGATGTAGCCCGGCTCACGTTTTTCGGTCTTTTCGCTCTCCAGCACCGTGGCCAGGAGAGCGCTGGTATAGCTACTAGTGATGGGAAACGCTTACAGTTATTTGCTGATATGGGCCTCGTCTCCCAGGTCTTCGATGAGACAGCTCTTAGCCAACTCACCGGTCATATCTCCATAGGTCATAACCGGTATTCAACAACAGGCTCAAGTAAATCCATCAATGTTCAACCGCTGCTTATCGGACAGGGTAACGACTGTTTTGCACTGGCGCACAACGGCAATATCGTGAATTCGAGTCATTTATTCCGCGAACTTACCGATCACGGTTACCAGTTCCGAACATCAACCGATTCGGAAGTGATTGGTCATCTTATTTTATCTTCGCCTTCAAAAGACCCTGTAGACAAGATACGATATGCCATGCACCGTCTCCAGGGCGCTTATTCACTAACCCTGATGACACGGAATACTCTGTATGCGGTTCGTGACCCGTGGGGTGTGCGACCGCTGTGCCTGGGGAAAATGAACGGCGGCTGGGTAGTTGCCTCCGAGACCTGCGCCCTCGATCACATTGGGGCGACGCTGGTCAGAGAAATAGAGCCTGGCGAAATCGTAAGCATCGATGAAAAAGGCGTACAGAGCTTCAGGGAATCCGTACAGCGTCGCGCCCTGTGCATTTTCGAATTCATTTATTTTGCCCGTCCCGACAGCATTATCAATGGCAAATTGCTGTATCCGACTCGACAGGCAATGGGAGCCAATCTCGCGAGAGAATATCCTGTGAAAGCAGACCTGGTAATGGGCGTTCCTGACTCAGCTACAGCTGCAGGTCTCGGTTATGCCCACGAGTCACAAATATCCTATAGCGAAGGGTTACTTAAAAATCGATATGTCGGAAGGACGTTTATTGCGCCCGACCAGCGTATACGCGACCTCGGTGTGAAGCTGAAGTTCAATCCTTTACCACAGATGCTGGAAGGCAAGAGCGTAGTAGTGGTAGATGACAGCATCGTCCGCGGCACCACGACTCCAAAAGTTGTAAATCTGTTGCGTCGCGCCGGTGCTAAAGAAGTCCACATGCGCATCTGCGCGCCGCCGATCCGGTACCCCTGTTTCTTCGGAGTGGACATGGCGACACGGCGGGAGCTGATTGCCGCACATAAAACTGTGCCCGAAATCCGTGATTTCATCGGAGCGGATACACTCGGTTATTTGAGCTTGCTGGGGCTTATTAAATCGGTAGGCTTGCCGGATAATATCTTTTGCACAGCCTGCTTTACAGGAGATTATCCAATTCCAGTGCAGTTGGAAATGGACAAGCTCGCGCTGGAAAATGCGTTTGCGGACCCCAGAGAATGAATCCACACAATCAACAACGCTTTCATCGTCTTCCCAACCATCAATTTGTGCTCCTAATGTATGAATTTTTATGATGTGATTTGTTTTGCCTCTTCTCGTTAGTCGCCTCCGATCGGCAAAACTTCCTTCTTAATTTCCTTCGTGTGATTTTGAGAGATGTCTCTTAATTTTAAATAATAAGGTGGATGAAAATGCTAAAACGATTAGTTTATCGCTTCTTAGTTGTTTCAATCACCAGATGTGAGATAAAATGATTATCAAGTTGTGTATTAAGGTAACGTAAACCAGAACAGGGGTGATATTAGATGAGAGCCGATATGTCCAAGCTCGATAGAGCCTTCAATCCGAAAGTCATCGCTGTGATAGGCGATTCAGGGATGTTCCAGTGGATCCGGGGTCAATTGGAATTCAAAGGGAAGCTCTATTCGGTGCAGGTCAACCAGAAGACTGCCGAGCAAATAGAATCGCAGTTCAAGATAAAAAATTATGCGAGCGTGGTTGATATCCCGGAGCCAGTTGACTTTGCCATAGTAGCAGTGAACCGCCGGGTTGCTGCTAGAGTCCTCGATGATTTAATCAAGAAGGATGTGCCTGCAGCTCATTTCTTCACGTCCGGTTACTCTGAGACCGATACCGAAGAAGGACGACAATACGAGCGCGAGTTGAAAGCTAAAGCTGAAGCGGCCCGTTTCCATCTCATTGGTCCAAACTGCATGGGACTTTTTAATCCCAGGGTCGGACTCAAACAGCAGATCGGGCAATACAATGACACCTGGGGTCCGGTGAGCTTTATTTCCCAGAGTGGTACGCATGCTATCAACTATGGATTGGAAGCACATCTCCAGGGAATCGACCTTAATAAATCGGTGAGTTTTGGTAATGGAATTGTGCTTGATTCCGCTGAGTTCTTGGAGTATTTCGGACAGGACAAAGAAACCAAGATAATCAGCATGTATTTGGAGGGATTGAGGGAAGGCAGGCGTTTCGTCGAGGTCTTGAAACAGGTGACAAAAATAAAACCGGTGGTTATCTGGAAAGGCGGACGGACGGCAGGCGGCGCTCGTGCCATTGCATCACATACCGGATCGCTGGCGGTTCCGTTTGCAATCTGGGAAGATGGGATGAAGCAGTGTGGAGCGGTGCCGGTGAAGAATATGGAAGAGTTGATAGATACCGTAAAAGCGTTGTTATACCTTGAACCGCTTAAAGGGAACCGGATGGGATTGACGGGAGGTTCGGGAGGCCAATCTGTCGCAATCACCGATTCTTTTAATGAGGAGGGACTAGACGTCCCCAGGCTTTCGAAAGAGTCATACGATGAGCTGTCAACCTTCTTTAACCTGATTGGCGGCGGATACGGTAATCCAATCGACACCGGTAATTCAAATCGTGCTCAGCAGAACCGTATCATGGAAATCCTTGAACGCGATCCGAATATAGATAACATCGTCCTTCTCATGGGGTTGGGAATGGGTGCTACCGACACACAGGACCAGGTGCCGGGAGGCGTGAACTCTGTCGTCGAATTACGCAAACGATCGAAAAAACCTGTCCTGGCGACAGTCTATTCGCCGTTCTCTTCAGGTGGAGTACAGGAAGCGCGACGCATCATCAAACGCCTTCAGGACGGGGGTGTACCCGCGTTTTCTACAATCGAGCGGGCGGCTAAAGCGCTACGGAATACGATGGCTTATTACCGGTTTAGAGGCATAGCTTCATAAAGTCTTTAACCGGAAAATCTTACCTAGCTTGCTCTGCTTGCCGCGAGCTTGTTCCCAGCGTGTTCTCGGGAGCTCCATCAGCAGGAAGTGGTAGCCATCCCTGTCGAGGTGACCACAAGGGGCGAATCCGCATTTCAGGAAGCTGTGTTGGGCGCGGAGATTGTTCTCAAGTGTCTTCAGGTACAGGCGCTTAAAATTTGAATTATTAAACACAAAATCGACCAGTGCGTTCATAGCATCGGTGCCGTATCCTTTGTTCCAGTACTCACGTTCGCCGATCATTATACCCACTTCTGCCTGGTGCCTGATCTTATCGATGTTGTAATAGACACAATTGCCGATGTGTTTCCCATTCTCAGTCTCGATAGCATAATTCTTGCGGGTAGGTGAAGAGCCACGTAATTGCTCTCGGTACTCTTCCACGTAGATATCGAAAGGAATATTGAGCGGAGAGACTGCGTCGAGATCGGAAAGCTCGGGATCGCTCTGCCACTCATAGTCATTGCGGGCATCTTCGAGCTTTTTCTCCCTGATTTTTATTTTAGTTCCGTCTGTCATCGATTTCTCCGGGTGTGTCCATTTCCATCAAGGTCATATCTACCATCGTCCCAATTTCTGCTGAAGCTTGTTCGATAGCCTCATTAACTGCCGGGTTTGGATCTTT
>CAYHBE010000003.1:0-16131 GCA_964354765.1 uncultured Dehalococcoidales bacterium
CATCGCGGGAGGAGAGCCCAACCAAGGATATTAATTCCAAAACCGAGTTGCCCGAACTTACGATCGGGCCTGTAACCATCCGCCATTTAGCTATGTTCGCTGTTGCCACAGCTGAGTTTGTTGATATTCATTATGATCAGGCTTATGCCCGTTCGCTTGGCCTTCCCGATGTTATCATACAAGGTCTGTACAAAACGACAATCATCGCGCAGATGCTAAAAAATTGGGCAAGAAATGGAACCGCCATTCGGTGGCTTTCCGTCCAACATCGTGGAATGGATATTGCTGGAAACACCTTGAAAGCAGGTGGCAGAGTGATCGAGACTCCCAAGCAAAAAGATGGTACGCTCACAAAATGTGAGGTCTGGATTGATAACCAGAACGGTCAAAGAACATCTATTGGAACAGCAGGTTTGAATATCCTATATGGGAATGTTTAATTCATCAATAAGGAGAACGATATGAGCAACGACGTCTGGATAATTGGTGTGGGCATGATCAAGTTTGGCAAATTTTTACAACGCAGCATCAAAGACATGACCGGACAGGTCATTAATGAAGTCCTGAAAGATTGTGGTCTTAGTCGGGAAAATATCCAGGCGGCGTGGTTTTCTAATTCATCCTGGGGGATCTATTCATTCCAGCACTGTATTCGCGGGCAGGTAGCTTTGACGGCGAATGGTATTCAGGCAATCCCAATAACCAATGTAGAGAATGCGTGTGCCAGTGGCAGCACCGCGTTACATGGAGCATGGACGGCGATAAAAGCCGGGATTTATGACGTAACGCTGGCTGTTGGTGCGGAAAAGCTCTACGATGAAGACCGTGCCAAAGTCATGGGTGGTTTTATGGCGGGCACGGACGTGGAGGAAATGAGTCGCGTTGTTAACCGGTTACAGGAGCAGGAAGCAAAGGAAAAAGCCGCGAAGAGCCAGCCAGAAGCTCAGGGAGGCCATTCCGCCTTTATGGACTTTTACGCGGCAGGGGCTCGGGCACATATGAAAAGATTTGGGTCGACACAAAAACAGCTAGCCGTCATTGCTGCAAAAAATCATAACAATTCGACTCTAAATCCTCTTGCCCAGTACACCTTTCCTCAGACTGTGGAGCAGGTATTAAATGATCGCATCGTGGCTTATCCCTTGACAAGAGCTATGTGTGCACCAATTGGCGATGGAGCTGCCGCGGCGATCATCTGTAGCGAGGATTTTCTAAAGAAACATCTTTCAGACCGGGCGATAAAAATAAGAGCGTCCATACTCGAGGGCGGGACACGTACCGGAACTGATAACATTGGTGAGAGAGCAGGCAAGCGCGCTTTTGAAGTGGCGAGTCTTGGTCCAAAAGATATCGATGTCATGGAAGTCCACGACGCAACCGCATTTGGGGAAGTGTCTGCGATGGAGGCACTTGGTTTCTGCCCGAGAGGTGAAGGTGGACTCATTGCGGAGAGAGGAGATACTGCACTTCACGGTAAAATCCCGGTGAACACCAGCGGCGGACTTCTTTCAAGGGGACATCCGATCGGCGCTTCTGGTTTGGCACAGATATACGAGCTTGTGACGCAGCTTCGAGGAGAGGCAGGGCAGCGGCAGGTCTTAAAACATCGCATTGCGATGACTGAGAATGGCGGTGGCACTGTAGGTACGGGCGAGGCTGCGATGACTATTCATGTATTAGAAAAAGTCTAAACCCTGTGAAAATAGTGGACCAGATGATCGCAATATTCTCTCATCGTTTCTCGCATTGCCTGTACTGGAACTTAGGACATTCGCGTGAAAACTAAAAGTGCGGTAGTCGGGCTTGGTTATACGGAACAGGGTAAACTACCGAACCGCAGTGCATTCAGCCTCTATATAGAGGCTTCCAAGAACGCTGCAGCTGATGCCAGTCTCTCAATAAAAGATATCGATGGACTCATTATAGAACCTTGTCCTACTGACCCACGTATTACCGCTTTTAGCCTGGCACAAGAGATGGGAATCGAATTGAGTTTTGGAGCCGATGAGCAGCTCCAGGGTGCCAGTGCTGGGGCAATTATGCAGCACGCCGCAATGGCGGTAGAAGCCGGTCTCTGCAATTACTGTCTATGCGCTTTCGCTGATACCTCGTATTCGAGTCCAGGGAATGCCGGTGTGGTCTATCAGGCTGGAGGTGGTATCAATGCGGCATATGGTATGTTCGGCGTCGCTGCCAGTTATGCAATGATCGCAAAACGTTACATGCACGAATACGGCGCCACAAGCCGGCAATTTGGGACCGTGTCGGTTACCTTCCGCCATCATGCCTCTTTGAATCCGCGTGCAATTTTCAGAGAGCCGATAACAATAGAAGACCACCAGTCTTCCCGTTGGGTAGTTGAACCTTTGCGTTTGTTGGATTGCTGCCCGGTTCATGACGGCGGACGAGCCCTTATCGTAACAACCGGTGAACGAATTCGCCAACTCAAGCAAACTCCTGTTTATATTTTAGGATTCGGTCAAGGACATCCCTTCACTGATCCGTTGAGACGTAAGAAATTAACGGTTACTGGTGCTGTTCAGTCTGGCAAAACGGCATTTGAAATGGCAGGTGTTTCACCGGCTGATATCGACATGTGCTGTATCTACGATGCCTTCAGTTTTGTGGTACCGTTACAACTGGAGGACCTGGGTTTCTGTAAAAAGGGAGAAGGAGTCGACTTCATACAAAATGGAAGGATCGCACTAGGAGGAAAGCTGCCGGTGAACACTTCAGGAGGCCTACTTTCGGAGGTCTATCTGCAAGGATGGGTAGGTACCCACGAAGCCGTCAGTCAGCTCCGTAGAAATTGCGGTGCCCGCCAGGTGTTGCAGGCTGAGGTAGCCTTGTTGACCAGCAGTGGTGGCGCATTGAGCGAGCATGCCACGGTGATATTGGGGAGACAGCACAAATCATGAGTGCACAAATGCAAAAACCTTTACCAACCATTGATGCTCTGAATAAATCTTTCTGGGATGCAGCCAGATGTCACGAACTTGTACTGCAACATTGCAGCCGATGCGGTAGCTACCGGTATCCAGCAGGTCTAACGTGTCATGAATGTTTATCAGACGAACTTGAGTGGAAGAAGGTAAGTGGACGCGGTATTGTTTACACCTGGACTGTGTTTCATAGAGCTTATCATCCCGCTTTTGTTGATGATTTACCCTATGCGGTTGTCGCGGTGGAGCTTGATGAAGGTCCGCGGATGATATCCAATCTTGTAAACTGTAATCTGGCTGATATCAAAATTGGTATGCGAGTCGAAGTCATCTTCGAGGACACAAGCAACGAAATAAGCCTGCCTAAATTCCGACCAGTTAAGACCTGAGCAAGAACATGAGGTGTTGATGCGATTACTTGGAGTCTAGCCTATTCCTCTACCATTCTTTGAAATAGAATGCAGTGTTTCACCATTCACGTCTAGCGCTGCTTCCATCAATGCTTCGGAAAGAGTGGGGTGAGCATGGATTGTGCTGCCAAGTACTTGAGGAGGTTCTTCAAGCCGCATTGCCAGGACTGCCTCCGAGATCAACTCGCTTGCATTTGGTCCGAGGATATGTACTCCGAGTATCTGCCCATATTTGGTTTCAGAGACTACCTTGACCAATCCACCACGTTCTCCAAGTACAGTTGCTAGACCGTTGGCAGAGAAAGGAAATCGTCCACACCTGACCTGATAACCTTGTACTGTCGCCTCGTCCTCCGTCAAACCTACACATGCAATTTCCGGGAAAGTATAGATGCATCGAGGGACAGTATTGAAATCCATGGTCGATTGTCTTCCAAGTGCTGACTCAGCAGCGATTCGTCCTCCGCTGAAAGCGGCATGCGCCAGCATTAGTCCGCCGGCTACATCACCAACCGCGTAAATGCCTGGCACATTGGTTTCTAAAGATGCATTTACCATTATGTGATCATCTTTGAGAGTAATACCGGTGTTTTCCAACCCAATATCATTAATATTCGCTGATCTGCTATCGGCAACCAGAACGATTTCCGCTGCATAAGTCTCTTCTTTGTCTTTCATCTTGAGTACGGCTTTGCCATTTTCTATCGCGAGCAGTTTTGTCTCTGTCAGGATCTTTACTTTCTCTTTACGTAATTCCCGTGCCATTATAGCTGTTATTTCTCGATCGAATCCCTTCAGTATTTCTGCCGATTCTTCAATTACAGTAACGTTTGACCCTAACCTTGCGTAAATAATCGCAAAAGCGATACCGATAGGTCCTGCACCGACTACCAGTAACGAATGTGGGATTTCTTTGAATGCAAGCGCTTCCGTAGTTGTGATTATGCTGTCAGCTCCCGGCACTGATGGTTTTGCCGTAAATGCTCCAGTGGCAATTATAATTCGTTGTGAAGTAATGTTCTTATCGCCATTTTCTGTTTTTACACGTATTTCATTCGGAGAAACGAATTTCGCGTCCCCTTTTATTACCTCGACGCCGTTTTCATTCATCAACGAGCGGACACCACCGCCTACTGTCTTCACAATGGTATCTTTGCGGGCAATTATCTTTGTGAAATCAATTTCAGGAAGTGGAAAAGTTATCCCGTACTCCCGCGCTTTTCTCGGCAGGTCGATAAGCTCTACAGCCCGTACCATAGCCCGCGTGGGGATGCAGCCGCGGTTAAGACAGGTGCCACCAAGTGCATCCCTTTCTATGAGTGTAACCTTCGCCCCGAGCTGGCGGGCACGAATCGCACCGACGTATCCTGCCGGACCTCCACCGATTATCAGCAAATCTGTATCAGCCATTTGAGAACCTCCGCGATAAGAACGTGCTAAAGAGTCCGTTTAAACATCCGCTACAATAACGTTAGCGCCGGACTCTCAAGAAGTTGTACAAGCTCACTGACAAACTTTGTGGCTGGAGCGCCATCAATTACCCGGTGATCATATGTGAAACTAATAGTCATAATAGGTCGTATAACAATCTGCCCATTACGCACTATTGCTCGGTCTGAAATGACTCCTGTGGCCAAAATTGCTGACTGCGGCTGGTTAATAATAGGCGTACCGAAACCGTAACCGCCTCCTACTGCCCCGATATTAGTTAAGGTAAACGTGCCGCCACTAACATCGTCAGGTAAAAGCTTATTTGTACGCGCTTTCTCAGTTAGTGCTTTTATTTCATGGCTTAATTCGACCAGAGATTTATTATTGGCGTTTTTCACCACCGGGACAATTAGACTGCTCTCGGCACCTTCACCCACTGCCACCGCTACTCCAATGTTAATGTCCTCCCAGAGTATGACCTGGTTTTCGATCAGGCTGGAGTTAATAATCGGATTCTTTTTTAACAACTTACAGAGGGTATATACGATAATATCGGTATAGGTGATACGCACGGCGAGGTCTTTTTCTCGTGCCACGAGACCTGCTCTCATACGCACGATGTCGGACATATCAATTTCGCCCATGTTAGTTAATTGCGCGGCAATATTAAGACTGCGATGCATATGTTCCGCAATTGCTCGGCGAGTACCTTTAAGCGGGATAGCTTGTTTAACCCGCTTAAAATCTATCACCTGACCAGCAGGGACCGCAATCGAAGTCGCAGAAGCACCTTGTTTTGGAGCTGTTGTTTTTCTAGCAGTTTTTTCAGCAATGGCTTGTTCGATATCTTCACGGACGATTCTGCCGTCGGGTCCGGTCCCTTTAACCGCAGTAATGTCAATCATGGCTTCTTCTGCCATTTTGCGTGCAACGGGTGAAACCTTGATGCGTTCACCAGATGCTGCAGGAGGAACCTGCGGCTGAGCTGCCGTGCTCTCTGGTTGAGGAGTTTCAGAAGGAGTTGGGGCAGTAGTATAAATTTCCTTCGGAGGCTCTTTTTGCAATGTTAAAAGCTCGTCTTTATTTAATGCAATCAAACCTACTACGCGTCCTACATTTGCTTTTGTGTCTTCGGGCACGAGAATATGGAGAAAACCGCTGGCATTGGCTTCAACTTCCCATTGAGTTTTTTCTGTCTCAATGAGCAACACAACGTCGCCTTTATTAACCTGACTGCCCTCGTTTACACGCCATTCGACGAGGTTCGCGTCCATCATTGCCATACCTAACTTGGGAATAGCGATGTATTCTGCCATATTTATGCTCCCTTATTGCCTTTAATAATTCACCAAGTATCAAGTATCGGGTATCGAATACATGGTGTCAACAACTTTCAACAACTACAGGTATACGGAAAATGTCCTACTCTGTTCTTACGAGGAAACCTTCTTCCACGGCTTTATGTATCGCTTTCGATATATCGACTATTCGCGGTCCATCTCTTTCTATTCGCATTGTGAATTCGTCCTGGGCACGGACCTTAAGTTCACGCTCTCCGTCAAGAGCTAAAAGACATGGTTTCACACCAATTGGGATTTCCTCTCCAATACCGATCCGACGGTATTCGGTAATAGATACCTCCTGAATTACGCCAGGTAATACCGCAGCCTTGACTTTTATCCTTCCGTCGCCTAATTTAAGGTAAAGTCCGCAATCGTCATTTGCACTGATCGTACAAATACTGCCTCCAATGCTAGAGAGACCGATTGTATCAGCCTGGGCACGAGTGCAGACCAATTCCTTTACTTCAGAAAGCGACCAAACCGCACGAGCGCCAATAAAAGCCTGGTCCAGCACTGCCGCATCTATCAGCGCCATATCCTTTTCATATCCCTTGTCACTGATGATGATACGCTTCTGGCTGTGAACAACTTCATCCTCATCGACTATTCCGCGCGCGACAATACCAGCGGCGATGCCAGCGACCGTGGCTTCGACCATCACCGGAAATACATTGTTAGTACCTGTAGAGATTGCTACTACTGGCACATGCCGGTTACCTTTTGCAACTGCGCGGCTTGTTCCGTCTCCCCCAATAGTCACAACACAGCCAACACCCTTTTTAGCCATGATTGACATGGCTCTGGTAGAATCGTCCTGCGTGCCGGTGACTGTCATTTCTAACAACGTTAAACATCGACTAACCACTTCTTTATTTAGACCGGATAAGGCTTGTATGCAAATTCCAGAATAGTCAGGAGTCAGTAATATTTCATCTACCGCTGTTGATGAAATGCCCTGGATAATGCGGCGCACCAAATCGATTTTTTCGCGATTACCAGTCATACTGGCGTAGGCTACCAGTCTGCGGATATCTTTGCCGGCTGCCGGATTGGCGATAATTCCTACTTTACTCATGTGAAAATGCTCGGTCTATCCAAAACCGATTGGCTGGAATGTCGATAAATTCTTGCACTTGTTAATTGTTATTTTTTCCCAAGTAATTTCTGATATTCTGTTGAGGACTGGAGTTTGTTAATTTCTGAAGTATCACTTAGGCGGATGGTAATCATCCATCCTTCGCCATATGGGTCCTGATTTACGATCCCCGGTTCTTCTTTCAACCTGGAGTTGACTTCCACCACGTTGCCAGTCACTGGACTGAAAAGGTCGTTAGTAGCCTTAACAGATTCTATTGTACCGAATGGTTCCAAATAGGTTACGCTGGTACCAGGTTCTGGCAAGTCAACAAAAACAACCTCTTTTAGTTGCTCCTGAGCGAACAGAGTAATGCCAACACGTCCTGTGTTGGCACTTTCCATTTTCAGCCAGGTATGTTCCGGATTATATTTCAGATCTTCTGGGTACATCATCTTTTTTAGGAACAATTTTAAATTATTGGATGCTTATATTTATTTTTTTGCAACAGCTTCGATGGCAGCTTTAATGTCGTTTGCGCTTGGAAGAACGAATTGCTCCAAATAACCGCCGGCCAGCGGATAGTTAGCGGCAGCCACTCTCTGGATAGGCGCATCAAGAGAATCGAAAGCGTTCTCCATAATTTGCATACCTATTTCGGCGGTCACTCCGCACCGTTTTGTATCCTCGTCCGCAACGACAACCCGCCCTGTCTTTTTCACAGAGTTGATGATAGTTTCAATATCCAGAGGCTCCAGTGTACGCGGATCAACGACTTCAACACTAATCTTGCCTTCGAGTTCTTTCGCCACAGACAGAGCGTGCTGAACCATCATGCCGATTGCGACGACTGTAACATCTTTGCCCTCTTTCTTAATGTCCGCTTTACCGAATGGAATGGTGTACTCGCCGTCCGGTACTTCACCCATCAGACCAAGCATGCGTTTATGGTAGAAATAGACCACCGGATTTGGGTCTCTTAATGCTGTCTTGAGAAGCCCCTTGGCATCCGCAGAGCATGATGGAAATACCAGTTTCAATCCCGGGGTATGCATCACGATCGATTCGGGGCATTGCGAGTGTTCAGGGCCTAAACGTGCACCGCCACCTACATTGGCAAATAATACGACCGGTAGTTCGACCTTACCTCCGTGAATGAAATGCCATTTCGCCGCTTTAAGAAAAATCTCATCAGCCGCACACCACATAAAGTCAGCGAACATGAAATCAGCGACGGGGTGGTAACCAGCCATTGATGCTCCTATTGCCGCTCCCGCTATTACCGTCTCTGCGAGAGGCGTGTCCATCACCCTCTCTTTGCCGAATTTCTGTACCAGACCTCTAGATGCACCGAATACGCCTGATTGTACGTCTTCCCCAATTATGAAAATTTTATCGTTACGTGTCATTTCTTCGGAAAATGCTTCATTTATTGCGAGTACTAAAGGTAATTGTCTGCTCATTTAATCCTCCTTTACCTGATAAAGTAACTTGGAGATGATCGAGGGATCGGGGCGTGGACTTTCCATCGCAAATTTCTCGGCTTCATCGACCTCTGCTTGAGTTTCTTTCTCAATCCGGTCGACATCCGCTTGAGTAATAAAGCCTTCCGATAATAGACGTTCCTGAAACAATTTGATGGGGTCACGTTTTTTCCAGGCTTCGAGCTCTTCTTTGGGACGAGGGTCTGTATGAGCAATGTCAGCTGAACCCTCGGAGTGTGGTCGATATCGATACGTCTTGCATTCGATAAGTGAAGGACCTTCACCTTTCCGGGCTCGTTCGACAGCCACGGTTACAGCCTCATGCACCGCAACAACATCCTGCCCGTCAACTACTACACCTGGCATATTATAACCGTGGGCAAGGTCGGCGATATCTTCGCGGGGATAAGCGTCCTTAATCGGCATCCACTGCGCATAGAGATTATTTTCGCATAACCAGACTATAGGCAGCTTCCAAACAGCCGCCAAGTTCATCGCTTCATGCAATGTGCCGCGATTGCTGCTGCCGTCGCCAAAGGCACACAAAACAATCTGTTCTCGACCATTCTTCTTCGCTGCCAATCCCCAACCGGCTGAAACAGGGAACTGCGAGCCGATCGTGCCGCCGCTACCGAATACACCATGTGCCGGATCTGCTCCGTGGAAGCCGCTCACGCCACCTGTTGAGCCGGTCGCACGTCCAAAATGCTCTGCCATGTGCTCTTTCATCAAAATACCTTTTGAGAGCACGTAAGCGAGACCATGACCACGATGGTGCGGGTACAGGTAGTCATCATTTCGCAGGAAGCTGCAGGCACCCACACCCACTGCTTCGGAACCCTGTCCGCTGTGATAGAAAGCGACTACTTTTCCTTCTTGAAGAGCTTTTACGATACGCTCATCCGCTTTGCGGGCACGAAGCATGTTCGTGTAGAGTATTAAGAGTTCTTTATTACCGAGTTTCAAGTTGTACCTCCTTACATCTTCTAAACCCCGACGATACGGGGAACCTTTAATAATTCTCTATTTTTAATTCTTTGAATATTACGGTTTATTTTTGATCGCTAAGAGGTGTCGGTCCATCAACGCTTATCGCTTCTGCGGTGATGCGTATCGATTCGTCCGAAGCGAGAAATACAGCCAGCATCGCAATATCTTCAGGACGTTGAACACGCTGAATATTTTCGCGAGGCGCTGTCGTGATGGCTTTAAACGCCACTGCCGGATCTTGTCCTTTTAATCCGGGGATCTTCTCTGTTAGTTTTCCGGCATAGTCATGCCACATCGGTGTCCAAATAATGCCCGGACAAATAGCGTTCACTTGAATATTGAAAGGTCCCAGTTCCTCAGCGAGTACCTGTGTAAAAACTATGACAGCGGCTTTACTTGCAGAATAGAGTGGGATACTAGTCGAAGGTTTTTTCCCGGCAACCGACGAAATATTGATGATCTTTCCGCTTTTCCTCTGTTTCATGTGCGGCATGACTGCTTTACACACGATAAAGATACCTTTGACGTTGATGTCGAAGATACGGTCGAAGTCCTCATCAGGGATATCTGTAAGCGGGGGACCAATATGCTCTCCTCCAGTACCTGCATCATTGACTGCGATGTCAATTTTGCCAAACCTCTTCAATGTCTGCTGCACGGCTTTAGCAACCTGTGTACTTTTTCTCACATCTACCTTTATCGCCAGAGCTTTACCTTTGCCTGCTCTGATTTCGTTTGCCACTCTACGAGCATTGGCAAGATTTATATCGGCGATGGCAATCGATGCACCCTCTTGTGCCATACAAAGCGCCATGCTTCTTCCAAGACCGCTGCCAGCGCCGGTGATAAATGCTACTTTTCCAGCAAGCCTGTTGTTCACCATAGCTCACTCCTTCCCACATATGATTCGACGTGTAAACTTTATCATTATAAAAGGTGTAAATCAATTCTTGTTTTTCTTATTTCTGCGACATCGCTTTCCAGACGATCTCCGTGATGTCCGCGACATCCAGTTTTATTTTCTCAGAAGTTTTTGCCATTGTAATCGCGCGAATACAGGATGGACAGGCGGTTATGACGGTGCCGGCTCTGGTTGCTGTGATTTCCGCCACCTTACGCCCAGCAATTGCAAGCGCCATTTCCTGGTTGGATGCCAGCAAGTCACCGCCAGAACCGCAACAAGTACAATACTCTCGATTGTTTTCAAGTTCAACCATTTCTAAACCGGGGATCTTATCCAGTATGTAACGCGGCTCGTTATAAAGTCCGGCATTTCTTCCGAGGTCGCAGGGATCGTGGTAGGTGACCTTTGTTTCAAGTCCACCCATGTTAATTTTCCTTTGCTCAATTAATTGGGAGATAAACTCCGTAGAGTGAAGAATATTAAACGGATGGTGCTCTTCAATTATTTCTTCGTATTCGTGTTTCCAGACCTTGTAACACCCCGGACAAGTCGATACGATTGTCCTAGCTCCCATTGCTCTCATTCTTTCCAGGTTATGACTGATGAGCTTTCGGGATGATTCTTTGTCTCCGGCAACCATCAGAGGAAATCCACAGCACCACTCCTCGCCGCCTGCAATCGCGAAGTCAACGCCTGCTTTATCAAGTATCTGGACAAATGACCTTGCTGTAGGTTGAGTCATAGGGAAAAAAGAAGCCACACATCCCACGAAATATACGACTGGCGCGGTTTTTTTACTTTTTAAATCATATGGAAGCTTTACCCGGGACAACCAATTGGCGCGTTGATCATTGGGTTTTGCTGCTAAATTATGATGGTCATCTACAATCTTGCCGAGCTCTTGTAATCTATCAGGGACAAGCCCCTTTTCAGCCATATATCGCCGCACACCGAGCCACATCGTGCGCGATTTTATATCGGTATTACAGTCGACCCCACACCGACCGCACATTGTGCACTGGTAGAGTCGATTCATATATTCAGCAGAAAAATCAGTATGGGGCTGTTGCTCGCGAAGAAATAACTCTCTGGTGTAAAGAATCCTTCCCCGTGGAGTGCTCGAAAGCCAATCTAATCGTGTTGGGCAGTAATTCATGCAATAGCCGCATTGGACGCAGACTGCCAGTTCTTTTCTAAATCCCCCGAGGTCAAAAGTGCGCTCCGTTGATGGTATAAATTTGTCCAGTATGTTAGCCGCGGTCATTACAGACTGGAAAACTCCTGGTTTGAATAACAGAGGGGGATCTAAAGACGTGCCTGGATTCAGGATACCATTGGGATCTAAAATTTGTTTACTCTTCTTTATTTGCTGCTGTCTACTATCACCCAGTATTCTTTTTCTATAAGGAGCATTCCAAACCCCTATTCCACCGCCAGGTTTGCCGCCCAAAGAGATAGCCAGGTTGCTGACTGAACTCGGCGTATGCAACGAGAATGTATATTTTATGGGGCTTCGTTCATCGCTGATGATCATGGGCATGAGGTTACATTTCGTTTCTGAAACAACGTAGCCGAGATTACCACCAATACGCTTGCGCAATTTCTTTTGCTGTTCAAAATATTGTCCCAGCGATTCGAGTGGTAAGTAAACACTACATGGAAATAAAGTGGGCACAGCGCGACGGACACGTAGAATGTTAAAACGCTCTCTCCAATGTTCTTTTGCTCCTTGCCGTTCGGTGCCGTGAAATTCACCGACGAGGGATTTTATTACTTGTGCTCCTGCCTCCACTTCAGTTTTGCTACCGTCATAGCTCGCCAACAGCATTCCTGAGTTAATAGATGGTTTTTCTTTGTTGTGACCCGCCGCTGTTAATAGTGAACCATATTCGTCATCGAAAAACTCCATGTTGAACGGGATAGGTTTGCTAACGGCAAGTTTGTTTACTACCTTAAAAAGATTGTTGATATTGTCAAAACTCACGAGATGATGTTTTTGGCATTCAGGGATTTTACGGACCTGAAAAGTTAAACGCGTGACTAATCCTATAAGTCCTTCCGACTCAAAAAATTGTTGGGCATTTTCCTTTTCATATTCTTTGAGGGAACCATCGGCGTGTACTATTTCGAGCAATGTAACGTAAGTTGAGAGCGGACCATATTTAAGGCTACCGATACCAAGTCCGCTGGTCATCACCCAACCTGCCAGCGTCGAAGAACGTGCGGAGGATGGATAACTTCTCAAGGTCAAGCCGTGTTTGTTTAATGTTGTTTCAAGCTCCCACCAGGTTATTCCGGACTGTGCAGTCACAGTTTCATTCTCTAAGTCAATATTCAGTATCGAATTGAGATCTGTCATATCCAGAACTATGCCTCCACGTTTGGGGACGGCAGCAAAGAGTCCCGAACTTCCGCTGCCCCGTGGTACAATTGGAATTTTATTACGATTACACAGCGCCATTATTTGGCTGACCTGTTCCACTGATGAAGGCCTGACTACAGCTTCGGGTATACTTTTAAGTAATGCCTTCACCGCGTAAGGTAAGTGCAGGATATCGCTTGAATACGCCCAGCGTTCAAAAGGACTAAAGGTAACGCGGGCTCCAGCGATATCTTTTAATTCATTTTCAATATTCAAGTGTTTGATCATTGGTAGCTCATTGTTTTATAGAGCGAAGCAGCTTCGAAGGAGCTCCTGACAAGAGGCGCTGATGCAACACCACGGAATCCCATTTTCTTGCCTATTCGCGCGAAATCTTCGAATTGACCAGGACTGATAAAACTTTTTACAGGGTGATTTTTTGAAGAAGGCTGTAAATATTGTCCGATCGTGAGAATATCACAGCTAACGTTTCGCAAGGATAACATGACCTGACCCACTTCTTCTACGGTCTCCCCGAGTCCGACCATTAATCCCGACTTGGTGGTAACGGTACTATCCATGGTTTTTACCAAGCGTAATAGCTCAAGTGAACGTTTAAAATTAGCCAGAGGGCGCACATCCAGGTACAAGCGAGGTACCGTCTCAACGTTATGGTTCAATATATCCGGACGAGCACTGATAATAGTTTCGAGTGCAGACCTAGAGCCTGCGAAATCAGGAACCAGCACTTCTATAGTCGTTTGCGGATTCTCCTGTTTTAGCAGCCCAATAACACGGGCAAAATGACTCGCTCCTCCATCCGGCAGATCATCTCTTGTTACGGAAGTAATAACAACATGACCGAGTCGTAGCTTATTTACAGCTTCGACCAGATGGAGTGGTTCGTTATCATCAAGTGGCTCAGGTTTTCCTTTGTTTACAGCACAGAAAGAACAGTTTCGGGTACATATATTTCCCATTATCAGGAAAGTGGCGGTGTGACGTGAATAACAATCTCCTATATTCGGGCAAATGGCGTTTTCACAAATGGTGTGCAGTTGGAGATTTTCCATCAGGTTATTTATCTCCGTCATAACCGCTGGCGACGGGATCTTTTTTTTAAACCAGGTTGGTAACCGTTCCGTCATAGCCTACAAATTCTCTGAAGAAATCATCTCAATATTAGCTTTAAATACATCTGAGAAATGTCGGGAAAATGTCCTCGCAATTTCTTCTGTTGTAATTTTTCTCAACAGGAGCTTTGCCATTGACGTCACGCCTTTGTCGGTAATACCGCACGGATTTATTAAATTAAAATGCTGCAAAGCAGGATTCACGTTTAAGGCCAGTCCATGCATCGTAACCCACCGGTGAACAGCAACGCCGATTGCAGCGATTTTCTCTTCTCCCACCCAGACCCCAATATGCTCTTTATCGCGTCTTGCCGAAATAGAATAATCACGGAGCGTACGAATAGCAGTCTCCTGGAGATTATAAACATACTGATGAATGTCTTTCCCGTAATCATGCAGACGCAATATCGGATAAGCAACCAGCTGACCAGGACCGTGGTATGTTATGTCCCCACCGCGGTCAGTGAAAAACAGGGAGATCCCGCGTGCTGCCAGCTCCTCGGGTTTCACCAGCAAGTTCTCCAATTTGCCTGATTTCCCGAGTGTAAGTGTGGGAGGGTGCTCCAGCAGCAGGAGCATATTCTCAGATTTCTGATTTAATATTCTCTGCCACAACTTCCGCTGCAGGTCATAAGCAGACTGATAATCAATTGTTCCCAACCAGCAAGCGCAGAAATATGGTTTCGGTGCTTGAAAAATCTGCGTGATACCAGTCTGTTCAATAGTCATGATGTTTGGGTCGCCTTTTTCATTCAAGGGTTAATTATTACCTTGATTGCACCGCGTGCGTTGAGTTGTGTTTCAAAGGCTTCTTTTGCTTTTTCAAGCGGGAACCTATGAGTAATCAAGGGTTTACGGTCAATTTTGCCCGATTTAATTAACTCGAATGCGTAAAAGAACTCTAACGGATTCCAGCCCCATGAGCCTATCAGATATATGTTTTTCCTCATAATAATGTTCATATCGATTTCAGCAGGTTTTTCAAACACTGAAATAAGAACTACTTTCCCATTTTGTTTGACCATCTGTAGTGCTTGCCACAGCGGCGGTTTGCCCATATTTTCTGCACTGTAGCCAGCGCAGTCTATTACAGTATCGATAGCCGGAACAGGATAATCCAGAAATTCAATTTTCGTACTACCAGTAAGCTTGCTCATTGCTTCGTAAGGATCTTCCTTTGCAGCGTTCACAAGGATATCTGCTCCCAGCTTTTTAGCCATGTCCAATCTGTTAACAGCGACATCGACCGCAACCGTTCGAGCTTTTGAATTAGCTTTAATAATTTGAAGCGCGCCCAGACCAATAAGGCCGCAGCCAACGATGACAATCGTTTCATTATCTTTAGGGGTGGCAAGGTTGACACCATGCAGTGATGTAGCCAGTGGCTCGTTAGTGGCAGCTTCATCGAAGCTTATATTATCAGGAACCGGCAGAATGAGAGGCCTTAGCATCGCCCCAATTTTGATATATTCGGCATTACCCCCATAGCTTATGGTAACTACGCGATCACCTGGTTTTAGTCCAGTGACACCCTCACCAATCTCGGCGATTTCGCCGCTGAATTCATGCCCCATGATCCGACCTTTTCCGGCTGGGATACCCACCTCAGGGAATATACATAACTTGTATTCGTGCAGGTCTGATCCGCAAATTCCGCAAGCTTTTACCCTGATAACCACTTCACCCGGTCCGGGTTTTGGAGTCTCTACTTCTTCCACGCGAATGTCACGCGGTCCGTAAATTAATGCAGCTTTTATGGTATTTTCCTCCTTACCGGATATTCAAGATTCTTTAAAACAAACGGCTGAAAACATATTAGCACCTCTTGGGAACACTATCAATGAAAGGAAAAAACACTGATCTCTAGGAAAACATGCGCGAACCATAATAAACTGAACGCTACGACAACAGGTAATATCTTACAAGCTATAATCATCAGCTTTAATAGTATTCTTGATTTGTTCAGCTGTTTTTCCCATAACAAACATTTGCTCTAACGGTTTGAGAACAAGACAAATCGGGCTTTTTACTCTCAGGGAGTTCAACTCTCCCCCGTC
>CAYHBE010000004.1:0-15477 GCA_964354765.1 uncultured Dehalococcoidales bacterium
CTTGACCCGCTTTCCGGCATCGTTAAACATTGCTTTCACTTTACCCCATGTGTCGCCCACTACCACAACGTCGCCTTCTTTGAGGGTTCCGGAGCTAATGAGTACAGTGAAAAGAGCGCCTCGCGTACGGTCCATTTCTGCTTCAATAACCGTGCCCTCAGCCGGTTTGGAGGGATCAGCTTTAAGCTCCTCCATCTCAGATAACAGCATAATATTCTCTAATAACTGCGGAATACCACGTTTTTCTTTAGCAGAAACCGGTACTGCAATAACTTCGCCTCCCCACTCCTCGACCACCAGCCCAGCTTCAGCTAGCTGTTGTTTGACACGGTCGGGGTTTGCACCTGGCTTATCGATCTTATTGATGGCAACTATAATCGGTACACCAGCCGCGCGGGCGTGGTTGATTGCTTCAAGCGTTTGAGGCATCACACCATCATCGGCAGCTACGACTAATACAGTAATATCGGTTACCTGCGCTCCACGCGCCCGCATTGCCGTAAAGGCTTCATGTCCCGGGGTATCTAAAAAGGTAACTTTTTGGTCATCGACGTCCACCTGGTAAGCGCCGATATGCTGAGTAATTCCACCAGCTTCTTTATCAACGACATTACTCTGGCGTATTGCATCGAGCAATTTTGTCTTACCGTGGTCGACATGGCCCATGATTGTAACTACCGGTGGACGGAACTGCAAACCAGCCGCTTGTTCACCCTGGGCAGCTTTTTGTTGTTTCTTCATCTCGGCAGTACGTCCGGTTTTTGCGGTTGGACGATGTATAAGCTTGGTCTCGACCCCAAAACCAGTTGCCACAGCGCTAGCTGTTTTGAAATCAATTACCTGATTGATGTTAGCCATGATGCCGGCGCGCATCAATTGTTTTATGGCATCAACCGGTGTAACATTGAGCATTTCCGCGAGCTGGCGAACCGCAATAGTAGGTGGGATTTCCACCTGACGGGCTTTTTGTCCCGTAGCGTTACCCGTTGTTTCCGGAGTTGTTTTATTTTCTTCTTTTTCTGAACCGGGCACCGGATGACTCCCTCTTAGAGCTTCTCTTTGTATTCTTCTAACCTCTGTTTATCTTCCTGTGTCAATGATGTCCGCAGGACATGTTCTAATCGGTTTCCTTTAAGACCCTCATTCCAACATTTCTTTAGTTTACACAGGTAGGCGCCCCTTCCCGATTTTTTGCCTATTTCATCTATTTGAACGCCTTCGTTGGCTGTCCTTACGATCCGTACCATCTCACGCTTTGATTTTACCTGGCGGCACGCGATACAAGTCCTTTCAGGCATCTTTTTAGTTTTCTCAGAAATCGGACTCTTCCTCAATAGCTATTTCCTGGCGACGGCCGCCGCCTTTCCTTGGACGTGGAGGAGCTTCTCCCTCACGTTCTTTGCTTGGCACTGCTTTCTTCTTCTTTTTACCTTTACCTTCTCCTCGCGATGGCGCTCCCATTATATCTTCAGCGAACCTTAATTCACCGCGAGCCGGGCGGGGGACTTCAAAAGTAACCGGTTTAGCTTCTGTAACCTCTTCTTCGGCTTCCTCAACGACTTCCTCTTCAGTAATTTCTGCGGCTACTTCTTCTACCGCAGCTTCTCGTTTCTCAACTGCTGCTCCAACCGTTTGCATAGGCGCTGTCAGTTCAGATTCTACTTCTTCGACTGCCGCTATTTTTTCTACAACGGCAGGTTTAGCAGATTCCCTCTCTGTTTCCCAAACTGATGCCATCTTGATGTCAATCTTCCAACCGGTTAGCTTGGCAGCGAGCCTGGCGTTTTGCCCTTCTTTACCGATTGCCAATGAAAGCTGCCTATCGGGTACAATTACAGTCGCTACCCCCTCGGTTTTCTTTAGTTCGACGGCGACAATCGGGGCAGGACTAAGAGCGTTGGCAATAAAGGTGGCTGGATCTGCATTCCACTGCACGACATCGATCTTTTCGCCGCTTAATTCGGTTACAATATTCTGGATGCGGATACCACGCAGACCTACACAGCAGCCAACCGGGTCAATTCCAGCTTGACGTGCCGCCACCGCAACCTTACTACGGTAGCCGGGTTCACGAGCAATAGATTTTATCTCAACGGTGCCATTAGATACTTCTGGAACTTCCAACTCGAATAATCTTTTTAAAAGGTCAGGATGAGAACGGGATACTATGACCTTAGGACCTTTAATGGTCTTGGCTACTTCTATCATTAAAACTCTTAGCCGTTGTCCGATCCGATATCTTTCATTCGACATCTGTTCGTTCGATGGCAATACGGCCTGTGCTCGACCGAGGTCTATCAAAACCTGTCGTGGTTCTATTCTCTGGATTATGCCGCTAACTATATCTCCGGCTTTACCAGCATATTCTTCAAAAATTGCACTGTGCTCGGCTTCATGGAGACGCTGGAGTATCACCTGCTTGGCTGTTTGTGCAGCAATGCGGCCTGCGTTTTGAGGAGTGGATTCGACCATAACGAGGTCTCCGATTTGAGCATCGGACTTGAGACGCTTTGCGTCGTTTAAAGAGATCTCATTGCGGGAATCTTCCACCCGTTGGATTACAGTTTTTTCAGCCCAGACCTCAACTCTACCGGTGTTGCGGTTAATTTTAACCGTAATATTTTGACTGGGCGCAAAACTATCCTTCCGGTACGCCGAAACCAGCGCCGATTCCACAGCCGTTATAACTACTTCTTTCGGTAGATTTTTTTCTGCCGAAAGCTGAGTGATAGCGAGCAAAAACTCGCTCTTCATTTCAGCCTAGCCTCCCCTAAAATTTTGCTCCTTCAAGTAAAAAAGTGGGGATTTCACCCACTTTTCAACCACTCGCAGTATAACACACCCAATTGCAAGTTGCAAGTAAACAAATCGAGGCTAAATCGTATCTAATTTTTCTTAAATAATTCTGGGAATAAAACTTGGGAAATTATAGACTACGATGGCTTATTCTGAAGCCATTTGTTTCCATCCCAAACCCAGATAAGCTGTCCGCAGCGTATACATGATAAACGGATGGATCCATCATGCGTCTGCTCGCGAACGCGAACCAGTTTTTCACATTTGGGACAACGTACCTTTTTTACCGCTATTTTCATGACCGAGGTCTCCTCCTCCTTCTAAAAACAATTGTATTTTAATAGAAAAATTAATAATATGTCACCGTTGACTCTTAAAGAAATCACTTTTTAAAATACCGTAAACCTCTAAGTCTTCAAAGTTATCCCATTTTTTAATCTCTTGACGAAGACAACCCTCATGTTTCATCCCGATTTTTTGCATTACCTGTCCCGACGCTTGATTACGAGTAAAATGCTTGGCATGTATACGGTTAAGCCCCATTATTTCGAATCCATATTTCAAGACGGCTCTGGCAGCTTCTGTACAATAACCTTTCTCCCAATATTTTTTCCCGATCCAGTAACCAAGTTCGGCATTCTCATGCTCTTGGTTTACACTTAAACCGATTCCACCAATGATATATCCATCTTTATGGGTGATGGCAAATTGCGGTGAGCTGGTAGCCTCGTACTTCTCTTCCCGCTGACCTAGCCATTCTATAGCATCCTCCAGAGTATAAGGATGAGGGATATTTAAGGTTGTGGACGCTATGTCTTTGTCGTCGATCAATTTCTGCAATTCATCCGCATCCCACAGCGAATGGGGACGAAGTATCAGTCGTTCGGTTTCTAAGGTTGGATGTTCTCGCATGTAGGACTCCGCTAAAACAAACCTTGTTGATTTGTCTTATCTTTGGTATATGGAATACCCAGATGTTTATAAGCAAGCCGTGTCGCCGTGCGACCGCGCGGTGTCCTTTCAAGGAATCCTAGTTGAAGAAGGTACGGCTCATAAACATCCATGATAGTATCCGAATCTTCACTAATCGCGGCAGCAATGGTATCCAGGCCAACCGGACCTCCATTAAATTTTTCTATTATCGTATGCAGCACTTTACGGTCCAGTTCATCAAGCCCAATAGGATCCACCTCCAGTTTACTCAGAGCTTCTAAAGTCACTTCTTTCGTACCAATACCCTTTGCTTTTACCTGGGCATAATCCCTTACACGCTTGAGCAGCCTGTTTGCTACCCTCGGAGTTCCCCGGGCGCGGCTCGCAATTTCTTCCAGGGCATCAGGATCGATTTTAACCTGCAGGATCTGGGCGCTCCGTTGAACAATTGTCTGAATCGACTCTTTATCGTAAAAATCAAGATGATAAACGACACCGAATCGGTCGCGAAGCGGCGGACTCAATAGGGCGTATCGAGTAGTTGCGCCGATAAGGGTAAAAGGCGGTAGGGTTAAGCGTAGACTGCGCGCGCCAGGACCTTTTCCAATCACAATATCTAGCGCGAAATCTTCCATCGCCGGGTAAAGGATTTCCTCAACGGCACGGCTCAATCGGTGGATTTCATCTATAAATAGTACGTTGTGTTTCTTAAGATTGGTGAGTATTGCCGCCAGGTCACCGGTACGTTCTATTGCTGGTCCTGAAGTTACCCTGATTTCTACACCAAGCTCGGCGGCAATAATATGCGCCAAAGTGGTCTTACCCAAACCCGGCGGCCCGTAGAGCAAAACATGGTCGAGCGCTTCTCCGCGCTTTTTTGTGGCATCGATTGCAATCAGGAGGTTCTCTTTTACCTTTTTTTGCCCGATAAATTCGGTCATGCGCTTCGGACGCAGATTAGTATCCAGCGGACTATCTTCTACTATGGGTTTCCCCGAAACAATACGCGCGATGTTAATCTCCTATAAATTTAAACTTTTAGCATGAAAACTGTTAACCATATGCTGTTTACTCGAATCTTGGCGGTATTATATCATAACAGATGTTGAAAAATGATTTATCAGATTTCTTTTCGCTTTTAAATTGGGAGATTATCGATTGAGTTTGTTAAAGCCTCTAAAACCATGAAACCTCTACCTTTAATTGATATGTTATAATAATCTCATTGTTTTACTGATCTTGGCAAAAGCCTGGCAATTAACCACTTATCTAATATGAACGTAAAAATTTCAGCCGAACAACTTAAAAAAATCGCTTTCTTACTGGTAGATAAGGAACGTCTGCATCTTCAAAAAATAGCCCTCCAAATCCACGCTAATCCTGAAATTGGCATGCAGGAAGCAAAGGCATCCGCATGGCTGACAGCCTACCTGGAGAAAAGAGGGTTTGTCGTGGAAAGAGGCATTTGCGATATACCCACTGCATTCAGAGCATCTTATGGGAAAGGAAAACCACGGATTGCCGTCCTCGCCGAATATGACGCCTTACCGGGATTAGGTCACGGGTGTGGTCATAATCTCATCTGCACAATAGCTCTGGGCGCAGCGCTCGCATCAAAAAAAACCGTAGACTTATCGGGGGGCACAGTAATCGTTATTGGTACTCCGGCGGAAGAACTGCAGGGCGGGAAGATCATGATGGCTAAGAAAGGTGCCTTTAATGGTTTGGATGCAGCGATTATCGTCCACCCTGAACCCTTTGACGCAGCTTCCAGTAACGCACTTGCCTGCCAGAACTTGTATATAGACTTTTATGGCAAATCTGTCCACGCTTCAGCCGGACCAGAACGGGGCATTAATGCATTGGATGCAATGATTTTATCCTATAATGCTATCGGCGCTTTACGACAACAGATGAGGAGCACATCACGCGTTCATGGAATCATTACTCACGGCGGCGAAGCAGCTAATGTAATCCCGGATCATACGCGCGCGGAATTTATCGTCCGCGCCGCCGATGATACATACCTCGATGAGCTGGAAGATAAAGTCCTGAACTGCTTCATCGGCGCGGCACAGGCTACTGGGTGCCGTCTCGAGTATAAATGGGATGAACAGCGTTATGCTGCAATGCGCAGCAATCTGACATTGGCGCAACTGTACGCAGAAAATATAAAAATTATAGGCAGAATGGCGCGCTTACCAACTGTGGGAGCTGGTGGAGGCAGTACCGATATGGGGAATGTAAGCCAGGTGGCTCCGTCTATCCATGCGATGATCGCCATCGCTCGCCGCGGCGTTTCGATTCATTCTAGAGATTTCCTTGCCGCGGCTGCATCTGAAAGTGGCATTCAAGGGATGGTTGATGCCGCAAAAGCTGTAGCCGGTATGATTGTAGACCTGATTACCAGCCCTGGAACAATGCAAAAGGTCAAGGAAGAATTCAAGAAGACTTCTTAACATTCGATGTTTTCAAGTCATTTCCCCCTTTTTACGTTGCGTTATAATTATTATTAACATTAATACATTAAACAGACCTGGCAGGAGTCAAAGTATGATAATTGCGGTTGATGCAATGGGTGGAGAATACGCTCCGCATGAAATTGTAAAAGGTGTGTTGAAAGCTGCTGAGCAATATAAAATAGGTATAGCGCTTGTGGGGAAAAAAGATATTTTACACATCTTAACAGGACGTCATACGCGCAAGTTGGACATAGACATTATCGACGCTCCCGATGTCATCGAAGATCATGAAAACGCAATCGAAGCTGTAACTAATAAGCCTAATTCATCAATTGCTACAGGTATAAGACTGCTCAAAGAAGGCAAGGCGCAGGCGTTTGTATCAGCCGGAAGTACTGGCGCTGTTTTCTTTTGTGCCTTTATGACGCTGGGCAGGGTCGAAGGCATCGACCGACCCGCGATCGGTTCCATCATCAACATTAATATGACCAGCCCTTTCCTTCTCATCGACTGTGGTGCAAATCCTAACTGTAAACCTAAGCACCTCCTGCAGTTTGCCCAGATGGGGAACATCTATGCCCGAGAGATATTCCGCATTCCGTCACCGCGTATTGCGCTGCTAAACAACGGCGAAGAAGAGAATAAAGGCAACCAGCTCGCGAAAGATACTTATCCTGTACTAAAAGCATCTAAATTAAACTTCGCGGGGAATATAGAAGGGAATTCACTATCCCAGGGCAAAGCCGATGTGGTCGTAACGGATGGTTTTACCGGCAATATAGTCCTCAAGACACTGGAAGGCATGGGAGAAACGTTTTTAAGACTGCGGAACGTAGGCGAAATGTTCTCTCGTGCGTCTGGGGGCGAATCCCATGCAATGCTTTTTGACACCAGCGTTGGCTCTTTACTAAAACGTATCGATTATCGTGAAGCGGGCGGCTCATGCTTGCTTGGACTGAACGGTAATGTTATCATAGCTCACGGCCGCAGTCAGGCTAAGGCTATTAAGAATGCTATCGGGGTTGCCAAGCGCAGTGTTGACCGTAAGGTCACGGAGATGATTCAACAGGAGGATTTTTCAGAGCCGGAATCTCTAGCAGCCATCAAAGAAGAGAGTTAAGTTCCATGGTACTCCAGATTAAAATATTCGACAACGATTGTAATACATTATGTCAAACTAAATGCGGGACAAGCTAGTCGAGTCGGGATACACAAATCCAGGTCACAAAAGAATTAAAAGAAAGATATGGGAACGGCATCAACATAGAATATACTAAACCTGAAGTTCATAATTCAGACAAAGGTGCAATTCTAACCATAAATGGGCATATCCGATTAACAGGACAATTTGATAAACTTCAGTTGATAGAAATTATCGAAACAGAATTGGAATTAGGAGCTTAAGGTGGTGGCCGAGAGCAATTTTGAAGTAATCATCATTGGCGGGGGACCAGCTGGTCTTACAGCCGGAATGTATGCATCGCGAGCAGGGCTGAATACTCTTTTAATAGAGAAAGGTGTTTTCGGTGGACAAATTACATATGCTGAACACGTTGAGAATTTCCCGGGTTTCCCCCAGGGTATAAGCGGTATCGAGCTTGGTGACCTGATGCGTGAACAAGCAGAAAAGTATAATCTCAAAATCGAATCCGATGAAGTTACCGGTATTGAAATCCAGGGGAACGATAAAACGATCAAAACTACCAGCCAAACATACATTACGAAAGCCTTGATTTTAGCTGGTGGGAGTAATCGGAAAAAGCTTGGTGTACTGGGTGAAGTCACTTTCGTCGGCAAAGGTGTATCCTATTGTGCCACTTGCGATAGCGCGTTTTTCCGCGATATGCCAGTCATCGTGGTTGGCGGGGGTGACGCGGCATTGACGGAAGCTCTACATCTTTCTAAACTCGCATCTTCAGTTACAATTATTCACAGGCGCCACGAATTGCGAGCTACTCGCATACTCCAGGAACGGGCTTTCGCCAACCCCAAGATCCGATTTCTCTGGAGTACTACAATCGCCGCAATTGAGGGAGGACTAACGGTAAAACAAGTAAAGCTGGAAAATGTCCAAACGGGGAGAATATCGCACCTCGAAACCACCGGAGTATTTATTTCGGTGGGATTCGAACCAGCTACCGAACTAGTAAAACATATCGTAACACTGGACGAAATTGGACATATCGTAACAAATGAAAAAATGGAAACGAGTGTAACGGGAATATATGCGGCTGGAGATATTCGCCACAATTCGGCGCGACAGGCAATTACCGCCGCCGGAGATGGGGCAACCGCTGCAATCAATGCCCAAAAATATCTAACTGAGAGATAAAAGAGATCTTCCCGCATACCCCCTGGTAAAGTATAATCGGTGAGAGGAGAAAACAATGCAGGTTATCTTTTTAGAAGATGTGCCTAATGTAGGAAAAGCCGGTCAAATAAAAGAAGTCGCCGATGGTTATGGGCGTAACTATCTTATTCCCCATAAACTCGCCGCCCCAGCCCGACCCCAGGATATTAAGGATGTTGAAGCCCAAATTAAAGCCAGAGCCCGGCAGGCTGCCAAGACCGAGGCGGAAATGAAAGCCCTCGCAGGAATCCTGGAAGGTAAAGGAATCACTCTGACAGCCCGATCAGGCGCGCAGGAAAGACTATACGGCTCCATTACGGCAGTCGATATTTCCGCTGGACTGGAAAGCAGCCTTAATATCAATGTCGACAAGCGAAAGATAGAACTTGCCGAACCGATCCACCGACTGGGCACCTATGATGTACCAATCAAACTTGGCAAAGATATTACAGCTATAATCAAAGTAACGGTTGTTGCAGAATAATTCGCTCCTTCTTTATGTCTGGATAGAGGTCTACTTTGGCAGAGAACGAAAAACTCCCACCGCACGATATTGCCGCTGAAGAAGCTGTTATCGGCTCGCTTCTTATTGACGGAACAGCCATTTATGATATAGCGACGATTCTTCAAAAAGGCGATTTTTACCATGCACCTCTACAGATGCTATACGATGCTTGTCTAGGCTTGTATCAACGCAGCGAAGCCATTAACCAGATCACCGTCGCGCAGGAAATGGACAGGCAGGGAAAACTGGAGTCCTGCGGTGGTGTTGCCTACCTTTCACACCTTATCGCGATCTTACCGACTTCCCTCGACATCCTGGAATATGCACAAATCGTCAACCGCCTCTCTATAAGCCGACGTTTGATAAGCGCTGCGCAGCAGATCAGCGCGATTGGATATGAAGCTGATCCGGATGCCGAAGCGAGTATTGGCAAGGCAGAAGATGTTCTTTTCCGGTTGAGGCTTGCCCAAGGACCAAGAGATTTCCAACACGTACGCCAACTACTCGATAAATATTTCGAACCCCGGCCGGTTACAGAAGAAGGCTTTGCGGGACCAATCACCAAGGTAATGTCTGGTTATCACGGTCTTGATGAATTGACCAGCGGATTTCAAATGTCCGACCTCATTATTGTTGCCGGAAGACCGAGCATGGGCAAAACCACCCTAGCGATTAATATCGCCCGAAACGCTGCTATCGAACAGGGAGCTTGTGTCGCTGTCTTTAGCCTGGAAATGTCCAGTGAGGCGCTGGTTTTACGACTCCTCTGCAGCGAAGCAAGCGTTCTGCTCTCACAGATACGACGTGGTCAGCACACCGAGATAGAAGAAAAGAAAATTATGGATGCAATCGGTATTCTTTCAGAAGCGCAAATATACATTGACGACTCACCTCATTTGCGGATTTCGGAAATGCGCAGTAAAGCACGCCGCTTGATGTACGAACGCGGCGTGAATATGATTGTCGTTGACCACCTTGGTTTGATGAGCGCCGATACCCGCATGGAAAACCGTGTCCAGGAGATCAGCTACATTACAAGATCTCTTAAAGGACTAGCCCGCGACCTTAAAATCCCGGTACTCGCCGTGTCTCAACTCTCCCGTGCTTCTGAAGTACGCACATCACACCGCCCTCAACTTTCCGACCTTAGAGATAGCGGTAGTATCGAGCAGGATGCCGACCTTGTCCTTTTTATTTACAGGGAAGACTACTATTACCCAACCGAAGATGACTGGCAGAAAGTGTTCCCCGATAAAGAATACCCGGCTGGTATCGCCAATGTCATTGTTGCCAAGCATCGCAACGGCCCGGTAGGAGAAATTCCGCTTCGTTTTGTTCCCAGGTACTCAAGATTCGAAAATCTCGCTAACCAGGAACCGAGCCTGTTATGAAACAATTCAGTGGTTTTCCCGTAAAAGGCGAATATGCACCGATACCCTTAGCCTTTTTTAGCGCTCTTCTACCGGAAGTTACGGATATCGCAGAGCTCAAAACTACCCTGCATCTCTTTCGTATCCTTTATCATAAAAAAGGGTATCCTCGATTTGTTTCCTACAGCGAGCTAGCTGCGGATACAAGCCTTATTATGAGTTTACAGGATACACCGAATGGAGAAATCCTAAGACATTCTTTAGACCTTGCCGTTAAAAGAGGTACGATTCTTAGCCTCACGTTGGATAAAGCTGAAATTTTTTTACTTAATACAAGGCAGGACAAAGAATCAATAAAGAAGATACAGGATGGAGAACTACATCTACCGAATCTTACACCTAAACAGCCGGTTGAAATATCGGTCGAAGGCCGACCGAATATCTTCAGCCTTTACGAGGAAAATATCGGCTTGCTTACTCCGATGATTGTTGAAGAGATTAAAGAGGCTGAGAAACTGTACCCTGGATCCTGGATAAACGATGCTTTTAAAGAGGCTGTAAAAGCTAATAAGCGAAGCTGGCGCTTCATTTCCTTCTTACTTGAACGCTGGTCGACCGAAGGCAAAAAAAATGGAACATATCAGCGAAATCTTAAGACGACAGACCCAGACAAATATTTCAAAGACAAGTATGGACGCTTCTTCCAACGCTGATCCCGGCACAGGCAACGAATGTCTTGTGTGTAAAGGCGCCAGGTTCGTCTATCCGCTGCTCGCGAATGGAAAGCCGGATTACAGCCGCGTTGTGCCATGTCAATGTGCTAATAACGAAGCTATTTCAAAGCGCGCCGAACGATTGCAAAAATACAGCAACCTGGGTTCACTTTCTCGTTTCACCTTCAAAAACATGAATCCGGACGGTAAAAACAAAGAGCCTTTATCCCAGGAACAATTCCGGCGCGCCTACAAACGGTCAAACGAATTTACACAGAAGCCAGAAGGTTGGATTGTATTCACTGGACCGAGCGGTTGCGGTAAGACCCATCTCGCCGCTGCTATCGTTAACCAGTGTATTGACGATGGTATACCCGCTTTCTATATAACCGCCGCCGACTTGCTCGACCACCTCCGTGCGAGTTTCAGTCCATCCAGTGAGATGCCATACGATGAATTTTTCGAACAGGTTAGAAATGCTCCTGTTCTGGTACTGGATGATTTCGGAGTTCAGTCCAGCACACCATGGGCTAAAGAGAAATTAGACCAGCTACTAAGCCATCGTTACAACAACCGTCTGCCGACCGTAATTGTTTCAAGCACACCTGTTGATGAGTTGGAGGAAAGAGTCCGCACACGGCTGGCAGATACAGATTTTTGCCACGTATTTGCGCTGGGAAATATCAGTAAAGGTCTTTCTCAATATAGCTGGGCTCCAGGATTAGAACTCCAAAAAAAAATGACCTTCGAAACCTTCAACCTTAAACGAGTTAATCTCCCACTGGAACAGCAACAGAATCTGGAGATGGCTTTTAACACGGCACGGGATTTCGCTGAGTCGCCAGATGGTTGGCTGATTCTTGCTGGAGAGAATGGTTGTGGAAAAACTCATCTCGCCGCTGCGATTGTTAACTATCGGTATAAGATAGGCAAGCCCGCCTTATTTGTTGTAGTCCCCGATTTCCTCGATCACCTCCGTTCGACATTCAGTCCGGATAGTAATATTACCTATGATCAGCTTTCTGAGGCTGTCAGGGCAGCAGAGCTGCTTGTATTAGATGATTTCGGCGAGCAGGCAAGTACTCCCTGGGTGCAGGAGAAACTGTACCAGGTAATCAACTACCGCTATAATGCCCGACTTGCAACCGTTGTCACCACCTCACTAACACTTGGGGAAATGGATACCCGTATTCGGTCACGCTTTATTGACAAGAAGGTATCCAATGCTTTCCATATCACCGTACCAGACTATAGGGGTGATAGTCGCTCGGAAAAGAAGATATATCGCGGTGGGCGGAAAACTACTTAAAGTAGAATTTATGATACTATGCTGCGGATTTATTCATGACGATACCGCCCACATCTCTTGCCCTCGGTGTAACCCAGGCTTGCCAGAGCGCGATAGCATAGAATACTAAGTTAAAAAATCCTGACGCCTCAGAAAAATAAGCTCCGTAGACTCTCCAGAAGTCGCTGAACGTCAAATTTCCATAAGTATTGCCATATTCTTTGATAAAGTAGTGGTTAAGTATCAAGTATTCGCTAAAGAATATGGCAATAACCGTAAGGGTGACGCTCATAATTTGCAATGGTCTCCCTCTTTTATTCCCCGCTCCCCAGACGACCGCTCTCCCAACCAGCCACCCCATCAGCACCGATACCAGTCCAAATTGAAATTCTGTGATCGTGACGAAGTAATACCAGATGAGACCGGCAACCGCCGCTCCTAGCAAACCTGCTCCTATTGCTAAGAGGATGTTGGGATCGTGAGTTTCTTGCTCGATAGCCCCTTGAAAAACCACGCGACATTCAGGGCATAGAGCCGATTCAACTTTACCCTGTTTTGAAGTCTTCACGATGGTGAATTCCTCGGTTGGTTTGATTGGTCGGGCACATTTTACACATTTGATTTCATTTTCCATACATGCCCCCATTAAAATGCGCGCAATCTGTTGTTGTTTTTATTGTGAGTAGTTGTTTACCCTTTTACCCACTTCTTTAGAAATTGCCAGTAAATCGACCTCGTCAGACGACATCGAGAGTGAATAGAGGAATATGTAAACCTTGTTATTTCGGAAAAACAGGATATCGAAACCGAAGTAAAAACCCATGATTTCCAGTGAACCTTTGCCGTAAATTGATGAGTCACCTATATCCGGATGTGAGACAGCTATATCAGGAATAGCAGCCTGGACTCCCTCTTCTTCGGCTCCGGTTAAAATAGCTTCTTTAATCATGTCTTTCATTGAATTATCGTCTTCGAGTTGTCGGTCAAATACTGCGCCTTCAATGCTGCTATTGATTATTGCCATAAAACCATAAACCATCTGGAACGGATCATTCGAGACAAACAATTGTACTTCACTGCAATCTGAGCCCAGTCCCATATCTTTGTTTGACATGCCTTCGCTGGCTGAGTCAACCTGTGCAAACCTATCTGGTAACAGATTATTGATATCTAGGATCTGAGGAGCGTCTGACAGAGATATCTTCTTGAGTCCTGTTGAATCTGAGCTAGAAGTTGACGAAGAGCATGCGATACCAGTAAAAAGAGTAAATGTTAAAATTATCAGCACCAATTTTTTCATTTATCATCGTCTCCTGGTTAATACGTAGAAATACTCTATTAAGCTAACCTTTTCTTAAGTCCTGAGGGTAGGTTCTCTTGAAGTTATTGTCAACAACTCAAAATTTGAGGCTGCGGCTGTCCTTGACTCAATTCTATCGCTTTGCTATAGTTGTAATTTAATAACCATTGGCTGGGTAAATTAATAAGAAGGCAGGTTATGACCGCTCCAAAATTTAAACAATTGAAACCGTCTTATGGCTTTGATGAAGTAGCGATTGTTCCGGGTGACGTCACCATTAATCCAGAACAGGTAGATTTAGGATTAAAAATAGGCAGTATCGCGCTGAAAATTCCCATCCTTGCGTCTGCAATGGATGCTGTCACCGATGTCAAATTCGCTACATTTATGAGTAAATTGTGCGGCTTGGCGGTTCTCCACCTGGAAGGTGTGCAAACCCGGTACAAAAATCCTGCTGATGTACTCGCGGAAATTGCGGAAACCCCTAATGACAAAGTAACTTCACTGATTCAGAAAGTATATTCAGAACCAATTAAAGAAAATCTTATTGGAGATAGAATCCGGGCAATTAAAAAGACTGGCGGGATTGCTGCCGCTGCTGCTATGCCAGCCAATACCAAGAAGTTCGCTCCCCTGGTGGTTGAAGCCGGTGGAGATATCATTGTAGTCCAATCGACAGTTACCACTGCCCGGCATATTTCCAAGAGCTACCGGGGACTCATTTTTTCGGAACTGTGCAAATCAGTTAAAATCCCCATTATCGTCGGCAACTGCGTTAGCTTTAATGCCTGCTACGAATTGATGCAAACCGGAATCTCGGGCATTCTCGTAGGTGTTGGTCCCGGCGCCGCATGTACCTCACGTGAAGTGCTCGGGGTCGGAGTACCGCAAATAACCGCCACAATCGACTGCGCTACTGCCCGTGACACTTACTTTAAAGAATCAGGACGCTACGTACCGATAATCACTGACGGTGGCTTTAAAAAAGGCGGCGATGTTTGTAAAGCAATCGTTGCCGGTGCTGATGGAGTAATGATCGGTTCAGTTTTTGCACAGGCAAAAGAAGCGCCAGGTCACGGCTATCACTGGGGTATGTCAACTCAAAATCTGGTCTTACCTCGTGGCACCCGTATAAAAGTTGGGACAACTGCGCCGCTCAAACAGATTTTATTCGGCCCTACCTCGTTGACAGATGGCACCCAGAATTTTGTCGGCGCTTTGAAAACCGCAATGGGATTCTGCGGGGCTTCGACAATCAAAGAGATGCATAAAGCCGAAATGGTTGTCGCACCTTCGATTACTACCGAAGGCAAATCCTGGCAAATGATGGGTCTTCGGGCTTAATCGCCATCATCATCGTCTTCATCAGGTTCTTCCGGCTTAGCGGTCGGCGTACTTCCCTGCGGTAAAAACGGTATCAAGCGCTCCTTCTTTTTAGGTGAAGGATGCTGAAGGCCATTGATTATCTCGCGAACTTTGTTGAGCAGATTTACGTCAGAAGCCGTTTTTACGCTGACAACAACGCCACTGATCCCCATCTCCCAAATAAGCTGCAGGTCGGTAGAGGAAACTTCAAGTGGAATAAACACGAGCACAGGCTTCGAAACCAAACCGGAGAAACGCCTGAATTGCATCAGTTTTCGCCAGGTTACTGCTGTACCAGTCTCACTATCCTCGGTAACCAGCACCGCATCAAGAGGCAGCTCATTGACTGCCCTAAGCAAAATGTCGCTGACCGATTCATCAAGTTGAAGCACCTT
>CAYHBE010000005.1:0-15297 GCA_964354765.1 uncultured Dehalococcoidales bacterium
AGCAGTGAAGCAGTCTTAACAGAAGACGAGAAACAGGCTGGAGTTATCATGGCCGACATCGGCGGCGGCACAACCGATATCTCGGTCTTTAAAGAAGGAAGCATCTGGCACACAGCAATAATTCCTGTTGCAGGCTACCAGATGACACGCGACATCGCCATCGGTCTCGGTCTGCCTTTCGAAGTCGCAGAGGAAATGAAAAAGAAATACGGCTCAGCCATGCCAGTCTACGAAAGTAAGGCAGACAACAACGACGCTATTTCTACGGGGCAGAACGGGCATCAAATCTCTTACCAGGGTTTATGTGATATTGTCCGCGCCCGTATCGAAGAAGTTTTGCGGCTGATCGTACTTGAACTTCCCAGGGGAGAACAGGATCTACTTGTTCCCGGTGGGCTCGTTCTGACAGGCGGTTCATCCAATCTATCGGGAATCGATGCCCTCGGGCGCGACATCCTGCACATGCCGGTACGCGTCGGCACACCTCTTCCCATTCTCGGTCTAGGCGATAATCTCACCGACCCCGCATTTTCCACTGCAGTTGGTTTGTTGCTCTGGGGAGTCAAACCAAAGAGCGTCGCGAGTTGGAAATCACGCGGTTTCGGCGGCAATATTTGGAACGTTGTTTCACGGATCAAAAATCTTTTTGGCAAACCACCAGCTAATCAATAAATTATTAAATATAAAAGGTATAAATAGGAGGAACTAATGGCGAGGTCAAGTTTCACCGCTAGTCCCGTTAGAATAAAAGTCTGTGGGCTTGGCGGTGGTGGTTCAAATGCAATTACCCGGATGGTCAGAGATGGTGTTGATGGCGTCGAGTTTATTGCCATGAACACTGATGCACAGTCACTGGCAATCACAGAAGCCCCCGTTCGTATACAGCTCGGCGAGAAATTAGTTCGAGGTCTAGGCGCAGGCGGCGATCATCATGTTGGGCAGAAAGCTGCTGAGGAAAATCGTGACGAGATCAAAGAAGTGCTCACCGGCGCTGATATGATTTTCGTAACGGCTGGAATGGGCGGCGGCACCGGTACTGGAGCAGCTCCAGTTGTCGCTGAGATAGCTAAGCAAAGCGGCGCTCTAACTATTGCAGTCGTTACAAAACCCTTCAACTTCGAAGGCACGCATCGCATGAAGGTCGCTGAAGAAGGCGTACAGAACCTTATACCGATCGTCGATACACTCATTATCATCCCCAACGATCGCCTCTTCACACTCTGCGACCAGAAGACAGGTGTCGATAGCGCTTTCCGTCTGGCAGACGAAGTACTCTGCAACGGTGTGCAGGCAATCGCCCAGGTTATTACCACACCCGGTCTCATCAACCTGGACTTTGCCGATGTGCGCTCCATCATGAAAGATGCGGGTCCCGCCTGGATGTCCATTGGGCGAGGTAGTGGGCAGAATCGCGCCGTGGATGCTGCTAAGAATGCTCTTGCTAGTCCGCTTCTGGACGTATCCATCACTGGCGCCAAAGGTGTGCTTTTCAATATCATCGGCGGTGATAACCTCTCACTCTTCGAGGTAAATGAAGCAGCCGAAATCATTAAGCAGGCAGTAGACCCGGACGCAAACATTATCTTCGGTGTTGTTCACGACTCAAGAATGGACAAAGATGTCAAGATGACCCTGGTTGCGACTGGATTCCAGGCGAGTCAAACGAGTATGAGTCCAATCCGTGCTGAGGAAATGGCTGCCTACTTGAAAGACCTCAAGAATGAAGAACAACTTGATGTACCCGCATTCTTACGCAGACCGATGTATGCTCAGCGAAAGATGCCGGCACCAGCTCCTCAAACAACAAAACCACAGGCCAGTAAGACAACCTCTTACAGCCCATGGAGCAGGCAATAACCCGAGACTGAGAGCGGGCTAGGGACTCAAATCCTGACAGCCTGAGCTCTGTTTATAAAGAGGGTACTATCGGGTAGACCACCTCACCCCTACCCGATAGTACCCCCCACTTATTTTCAACAGTAATCCCCTGAAAAACTGCTTGTTGTTTTACCTCACATGCTTATCATCTATCTGATTGATTATCTCTTGACGTAAATCCTCGTGCATTGTACATTTGGTATGGATGCAGGTACAGAAATACGGAAGGGGTGTTTTATGCCAACTTTGATTTTAACTCGGAGAGATACGCTGACATTGTTGAACATGAAGGACGTCATCGGTGCAGTTGAACAGGGATTCAGGGATTGGACTCAAGGAAGCGGAGTTATGCCCCCTAAGGCTTATCTTCAAGTTAAAGATGGCGATTTTCGAGCTATGCCAGCATCGCTTCCAGGGGCAGCCGGGATCAAATGGGTTAATGTTCACCCGGGAAATCCATCTAAAGGATTACCGACTGTAATGGCTGTACTGATCTGTAACGATCCTGCCACCGGTTATCCCCTGGCAATTATGGACGCAACCGATATCACCGCCTTCCGGACAGGGGCGACATCTGCTATTGCATCACGATTTCTTGCCAGGAAAAACTCGAAAACACTTGGTGTCGTCGGGGCAGGGAGACAAGCCTATACTCAGATACTTGCTCTCTTAGAATATTTCTCGTTTCAAAAAATAAAAGCTTATGATATTTCTCCAATAGTGACTGAACATCTGATAAAATCTCTGCCCGGTCAACCAGTGTCAGCGAGTTCTCTAATTGACGCTGTTCAGTCTGATATCGTTTGCACGGTAACACCGGCACGACAGCCGATAGTTAAACAGGAGTGGATTTTACCTGGAACACACATTAATGCGGTTGGCGCTGATGCCGAAGGAAAGGAAGAACTCGAGCCTACTATCGTAAAAATGGCGCGTGTTGTTGTTGATGATATTCGCCAATCGATTAAGGCTGGAGAAATAAATGTACCCATCTCAACAGGACTCTACAGCCAGCATGATGTTTACGGTACTCTTGGAGAGCTTGTTACTAACCAGAAGAGGGGTCGCGCTAACGATAATGAAGTCACTATTTTTGATTCGACAGGAGTAGCCATCGAAGATATTGCGGTTGCTCACATGTTGTACCTTAATGCTAAAGAAAAAGGTACAGGGCTCACAGTGAACCTTGTTGATGCGTAAATAGCACAGCAATCGTAAAACGTGATAGACTTTATATTATTGAAGATTATCTCAATCTTTGCTTACTGATATATACGCCAGCTGTAGTAAATAATACTTTCCATAACAAGGAGTGATTATGTCCTCGGCGAGAGTTTTAAATAGTCTGTTTTTCCCGAAATCGGTGGCTGTCGTGGGTGCATCGGCGAATCCTGCCGGGTGGGGCGGCACAAGTTTCCTGCAAAGACTGAAGAAACGCGGTTTTTCAGGTAGGCTTTATCCTGTCAATCCAAAGTCAACCGAGGTGGAGGGGTTGAAATGCTATCCGAATGTGCAATCGATACCCGAGATACCCGATCACGTTATCATCTCCACGCCTGCGACGGCTGTACCACAGATATTACGCGATTGTGTCACTGCCAATGTTAAAAACGTCCATATTTTTAGCTCGGGTTTTAGAGAAACGGGAGAAGAAGATGGGAAAAAACTGGACGAAGAAATAACCGCGATTATCGAGAATAGTGACTTGAGAGTGGTTGGCCCAAATTGCATGGGGATCTGGGTATCAGCCAGTAAACTCTGCGCCTGGGGAGCTGAACCAAAAGGACTTGGCTCAGTGGCATTTCTATCTCAAAGCGGAGGCCATGGTGAATATATTAGCGAGCTTGGGCAATCGCTCGGAGTATATTTCAGTAAGATAATTAGTTTTGGAAATGCAAAAGGACTCCAGGCTTATGATTTCCTGGAATACCTTGAAACAGACCCCGACACTAAAATAATAGCTTGCTATTTCGAAGGGATGAAAGACGGCAACCGCGTAACTCAATTAATAAGGCGCATCAACCGCGCTAAGCCCGTGCTGGTCTGGAAAGGCGGTTTAACAGTTTCGGGAGCGCAGGCTGTATCCTCTCATACCGGATCGCTTGCCGGAGAGGAGAGTATCTGGAAAGCTTTTTATGCTCAAACCGGCGCTGTGCCAGTCGGATCGCTGGACGAAGTAATAGATACTGCAATGGCTTTCCTGTACTTGAAACCAGCTGCCGGTAGACGCACCTTGTTAATGGGAGGAGGAGGAGGCAATTCGGTAGCCCTGGCTGATATCTGCGGTCGGGAAGGGCTTGAGGTACCCAGGATTACTGATGCGACACGACAGGAAATGAACAAGTTTATCCGGCTTGCCGGAAATAGCACCAGAAATCCGCTTGACATCTGGTCTGTGCAGGACAACCCTGATGATTTTAAAAAGGCGTTCGACCTTGGTCTGACAGACCCCAACGTCGATGTTGCAATCATGGAGAAACAAATAATGTGGGACAGTGACGAACCAGAACATATTGAGCGTCACAAAAAAGCCGACGGAGTTCATATCGAGTATTGCAAAAATAATACGTCAGGAAAGCCCATAGTTGTTGCCGCAACGAGCATGGCGAATATGGAAGGTCCCTCAGCCTACCGCGCTCAATTATTGACAAGGTTCGTTACTTCTGGAATACCTGCTTATTCAAGTACGATCAGCGCAGCCAGGGCGCTCAGCCGGTTTGTGGCTTATCACGAATTTCAATCTAAAAATTATTAGGAATTACTTAAGGCGAACGCTCTTATCAAATTGCAGGAATTCTACAGGCACTCCTGCTTCCTCGATCATTGCAACCATGACTCCTGGAGAGGGGGAATTCGGCGAGACTATAACCTTTTTAGCCTTGATCGCTTCGTGCAGGTCATCAACTTCGAATGCCACGTGTGGTACTGTTCGTACGAGTTCAGGAAGAGAATTTCCTTCTTCATACAGCATCCACTGGATACAAAACAGATTCGACTCGTGGTCGGTACAATAAATCTTTAGCTGTTTTACGTGAAACATGCCTTCGACCATGTTTTTCGTCGGTATACCGAGGTGATGATATTTATATTCCATTTCTAAGGCTTTCAATTTTATTTTGCAGGCGCAGGTTCCAAATCAACTTTAAGAGCTTCTAAGATACGGCATGCCATTCCATAATAAGCGATTGCAGAAGTCAATTCCACGATCGACGGCTCATTAAGATAACTCCGTAGCGAGTTAAAAGTCTCATCTTTAACCTGTATGCTCACCGCAACTTCATCGGCATAAGCCAGTACTGCTTTCTCCTCATCGGTAAACTCCCGAGACAGCTTCCATTGTCCAATTTCATCGATTTGTTTCTTTCTAAGACCAGCACGTAACGCAATCGGAGTATGCTGCGCCATCTCGTACCTACATCTTGCCATGAAGCCTACACGCAGAACAGCTAACTCGCGTAACTTGGGTTGTAATCCCTCACCTTTCAATATTGAATTGCCCAATCTTTGAAAGTTTAATCCAATATACGGAAGATGTCCCATTACCTTAAATAGATTCAAAACACGTCCGCTGTTCTGCATATTTTTTTCGTAAAGCTCTTTAACCATTGGATGAGCGTTCTCTTTTTCAATCATCGCTACACGTGCCATAGTTCTCCTCGCCAATTTTCCGTAATTATACCTTTTTCTTTTGCTGACGACCATATACCAGTGAATATATGACCGGAACGACTAAAAGTGTCAATAACGTGGAACTAAATAATCCACCAATGACTACGATAGCAAGCTCAGATGCGACGATAACGCCTTCTCCCAGTCCTATTGCCATCGGTATCATTGCAATCAACGTCGTCAATGCTGTCATCAGGATTGGACGCAGCCTTGTTTCTCCACCGCCAACAAGAGCATCGCGGACCGATAGTCCGCTCTTGCGCAGCTGCTCCACATAGGCTATTAACACTACCGCGTTGGTTAGAACAATACCTACAAGCATGAGTATTCCCATAAGTCCTATAACGCCGAGCGTGTGTCCTGTCAACAATAATCCAAGGAAAGCTCCAACCGATGCTAAAGGCAGACTAACCATGATTATCAGCGATTTTACGAATGAACGGAATGTAACAACAAGTACCGCATATGACAGTACCATGGCAATCAGTATCGAGATATACATCTGCGAGAAGCTCTCCTTCATGTCTTCGAAAATACCACCGGAACCTATTTCAACGCCTTCCGGAAGGTCCATATCATCAATGATTTGCTGGACAGATCGGTTTACTGCCCCCACGTTTTTCACCGTAATTGGTGCGGTAACACTTGCGGCGAGTTTCTGATCAATACGTTTTAATTCGGTTGGCACGTCGACCACATCGATCGATGAAACAATGCCGAGCGGGGCCGTTTTTCCGCGCCCGACGTTTAGCTGCTTCAGCGAATCGATCGTGGCTGTTTGTACCGCGGCAGTCACATATACCGGATATGAACGAGAATTAATAGTCGTATTACCAACCGTACCCCCGCGGAGGATTAACATAATCTCACTTTGAATAGCAGCAGCATGATCGACCATACCGGTTGCTGCCAATTTTGAAGGATCAGGTTTAATCACCACCTTGGGAACAACTTTACCGATTACGACTTCTCTGTCCCCAATACTCTCTATCCGGCTAAGCTGTTCAGCCAAATCATTCGCAGCTTTAGTAATGTCTTCGATATTGTTCCCGCGCACTGATAAATCGACCAAAGATTCACTACCGGTTGACATTGCCTGAACCGAGCCCACGGCGATTTTACCTGTGGTATGGACGCTTTTCAGTTCATTTTCGATTGTTTCTGTGGCTTCGCGGGTTGAAATACCATCTACGATGGTGACGGTAATGTCCGCTCCGGCAGCAGATCCACCTCCTAACATAACATAGGCTACACCTGATTGCGATATTCCAATGGTCGTTGTGTATGTTAAAACATTTGGATCGCTTGCAAGAACTGTTTCAACATCGGCAACGGTATCCATCAATTCTTCCGCCATTGCGTCTTTTGGCATCTCAATATTTACACTTACCACGCTAGTATTAATTTCTGGCATGAAACTCGTGCCGATAATTGGCAGTAACCCAAGACTACCTACAAACAATATTATAGCGATCGCTAAAGTTCCTGCCCGATGTCCGAGACACCACCTGAGAACCCTGGTATAAATTCTCTGATACCAGGGATTACCACCTCCCATGCGCACTTTTTCTTTACCCGCATCGAGTATTCGGGTTAGCGCCGGCACAATCGTTAATGCTGAGATTAAAGAACCAAACATCGTAAACGTAATAGTAAGCGCAAATGGGACAAACATCTCCCCGACAATGCCGCCAACTAGAGCCAGTGGAACAAAAATAACCACTGTGGTAATTGTTGCTGAGGTAATAGCGTTGACAATCTCTCTGGCACCGTTAAGCGTCGCCTGTGGGAACCTCTCTCCAGCTTGCATTCTCCGGTAGGTTACTTCAACCATCACAATACTATCATCGATCACTCGCCCGATCGCCAGAGTCATAGCACTTAGTGTAAGTATGTTAACGGTAATACCCGCGAAATGCATGATAAGAAAACCAATGAGAACGCTCATTGGAATTGATATAGCAGTTACTAGCGACGCCCTGACAGCCAAAAGAAAAAGAAAGACAACAAGTACGGCGAGCCCGCCGCCAATCAGTGCGTCGTTAGTCAGGTTTTGGACAGAGCTTTCGATATATGTCGATTGGTCGAGTATGGTCACCAGCTGCACCCCGGCTGGAAGTGCTCCCTTTATTTTTTCTGATTCGGCTACAATCGCATTGGCAGTAATTACAGTGTTGGCTTCGGCAGTTTTCATAATCGACACCGTGATGCTCGGTTTGCCATTGGCACGGACTATTGAACTGGTCGGTTCTAATCCGAGACTGATATCAGCTACCTGTTTAAGAGTCAGTCCGGATGTCCCAAGGGGAGTATTTTGAATGCTCTCAACGGAATTGTATTTACCCGAGATCACTATACCTGCAAGCTGAGTAATTGAAAGTCCGAATTGGTTCATTTTATCAACTGAAGGGGTAACGATAATTTCCTCACCCTTGACCCCATCTAGATTAACTTCAAAAACACCCGCGACTTTGTTTAATACAGGTACTACCTGGGCTTCGGCAATATTCGCGAGTTCACTCAGTGGTAGATCTCCGTTCAAGCTAAACACTATAACCGGCATCGAATTGAAATTAATAGGAACGATGCGCGGATTTTCGGTAATCTGAGGGATAAGAGAGGGTACATCCAGTACTTCCTGTGGTAAATCGAGCTTACTAATGTTCTCATTAACGGTATTAATCACCCTGTCCATTTTCGTACCGTACTCGAATTCGACGAATACTATCGAAGTATTCTCTACCGAGGTCGACGTAATATGCTTCAAATTTGGAAGATTGGCAACCGCAGATTCAATTGGAATGGTAACTTTGTTCATCACGTCTTCGGGTTGTGCTTGCGGATATACCGTCACTATGGTCATCATTGGCAATTCGATATCAGGCAAAAGTTCTTGTCTCAGGGTCAACGTGCCCCATATGCATACCCCTGCTAGTATTGCCGTCAACAGGTAAGTTATCCAGGTTTTCATTAGCGCGAATCTAGTCAACAGGTACATCTATATCTCCCTCGTGTAATTACGTCTCTACTGCAGGCTTTTCGGATTCTGAAACATTGGTTTTTAATGCTTGTTCAAAGTGAGGTATCAATGCCTGTACAGCGCTTAAAAATTCCGCCATGAATTCAACCTTGACGAACATTAAAGCTTTAGCGTCAATATTTCCGAAAGCAAGTAATTTATCGGATGGCGAGATATCAAGTTCGCGGCGGGCTTCAGCAGGAATAGCAATCTGACCGCGTTCTCCAACTGTGACTGAACCATAGAACTTTGGAATACTTTCAGCGATTTTGAAGGGCATTTTGACCTCCCATCTTACATAATTAATATGATATACATATTATAACATGTTTTACATACATATATTTTTGATAAATTCGGGCACTAAACATTAGAATTCGTAGGGAAGTTTACGGAATTGCAATTAGTTTCCGGGGTCTAGACATAAAAATCATCAGAATGAAAGGAACGATTGTGATTATGGTTAAAGCCAACCAGATGTACTGGTAGCTTCGATAATTATCAAACACCCAACCGGCGAGAGGCGGACCGGTAATCGTACCTATAACTGCCAATCCGACTACAAGTCCATGAATTGCGCCGAAACTCTTGCGTCCGAAATAGTTGCGCACTACAGAGCCACGAACCGTAGCATTGCCTCCAAATCCTATACTGAACAAAGGTATTGCTGGAAAAAGAAAAAACGAATTTACTATAATGGCGAGAGTAAAACACAGAAGACCAACTCCCATCATCGCATACCCGGTTGCCATTATATACCGGTGATCGATCTTGTCACTGAGCCAGCCGAAACTTAAACGTCCGATCACGCTCGATAGCGGTATTGCGCTCGCAATAAGGCTGGCGGTCCCACGTTCGATGTTGATACTGCTTAAATATGGCATCATGTGTGTTGTAATTGCGTTCACAATTAGCAATTGAAATAGCATTGCAAAAGCTAGGCACCAGAATGCCTGAGTCTTCAAAGCTTCTCTAAGCTGAAATTCAGTTCCATTTTGAAGAAGGTTTATGTCACTCGTTTTAATTAAGCCCTTATGCACAACCTCACCGTCGGGGAGTAAACCGTATTTCTCAGGCCTGTCGCGGATCACAAGCGCGATTGGTGTGACGATGCCCAGACAAAAAAGACCCAGAACTATCATCGCCCGCTCCATGCCAAGGTTGTCGATAAGTAATACCACGATTGGAATCATCAGACCGGAAAAACCCACACCGCTGTGCATGAGACCGGTCGCTTTACCGACTTTCTTGTTAAACCAATTAGCAACTGTCGTCATCGTAACAGTTGGGCTGAGCGCGCTCATTCCGAGAGCAATAAACGCAAATGCTACATAAAACATAGCAAGTGTCGATACCTGGCTAAGGAGTAGCATTGCCAACCCGCAGAGAACCGTACCCGCAACGATGAATATGCGGGTGCCCCACTTGTCTATTAGCAATCCGAGGAAAGGAGCCAACAAACCGACCTCAAGCCCTCGCAACGAAGCAGCGACAGATATCTCCGTCGATGTCCAACCGTACTTAGAGCTCAGTGGTTCGATTAGAGCTGTAAAACCAAATCCGATTATACCTTGCGTGAACAAAGAGATAGAAAAACAGGCAGCGACTACCCACCAGCCATAAAAGAAACGGGGAGATTTTATTTCCGTACGGACCATCGACTTCATTTATTATAAGATAACGTTCTTAGCTTTAAATTGGGCGATATCTTCCCATGTATAGCCGAAATCGAGTAAAATTTCTTCTGTATGCTGCCCGATTTCAGGCGCCGGTCCTTTTACTTCCGCAGGATTTTGAACAAATTTTACCGGGGTCATACGACCTTCGCATCTGGTTTTGCGGGATGATGTAAATCAACAAAAAAGTTGTTGGCTATTGCCTGTGGGTCGACGAAGACTTCTTGAGGACTTGCGACGCGTCCGTAAATTATGTTGTGTTTCCGGAAAATTACTTCCCACTCAGCCATGGTTTTGGTGAGAAGTATCTCATCGATCCTTCGGATTAATTCCTCCCTGTTGGCAAATCTTTGCTCATTATTAATATATTTTTCATCATTTTCCCATTCAGGATGCCCCAACGACCGGCAGAAATTCCCCCAGGAAAGGTCAGGCTGCAGCATTGCCGCCCAGAACCATCTACCATCTTTTGTTTTATAGTTGTTCCAAAGAGGATTCCGTGCCGTGGCACGGGCATGTTTTACGGATTCTCTGCCATTGATCACTGCGCCGTAATCTTCGGCGCCCGTCCAAACACCGGTATGGTAGAGGGAAAATTCGACGTTTTGTCCCTTTCCAGTTTGGTCTCGATGATAAAGAGCAGCAAGCACGCCCGCTACCATGTTGCTGCCAGTGACTCTATCCATCATTCCACCGCGCTGCGGAGGTGGGATACTATCCGGTTCTCCCATCATGTACATTAAACCTGAACGTGCCCATGCTGCAGCATAATCAAACCCCCTCTCGTCTTTATCAGGACCTACAGTCCCATATCCTGTAAGCAATCCATAAATAATCCGCGGATTTATTTTTGATAATGCTTCGTAACCCGCCCCTAATTTGTCGAGAGTGCTTTTCTCGTAATTTGACATAAATATATCAGCCCATTTAACAAGTTTGTGCAAAATATCCTTACCAGCTTCTTCCTTCAAATTTAAGGCAATCCCTCGCTTGCCGCGATTTAAAAATTGGAAGTAGTATCCGATATTTACTTCCGTTAGTCTTTTAGTTTTCTCCTCTTCCGTAAGAGGAGTGCCAATACCGCGAGCCATATCCCCGGTTAGCGGTTCCAATTTGATCACGTCGGCTCCCCAGTCTGCCATCATTACTGAAGCGGCAGGCGCGGCAACGACGTGACCCATCTCAAGTACTTTCAAACCTTCAAGAATCCCAGCCATTTTGATTCTCCTTCCTTGTTGGCATTACATTAGACTATACCCTGTTAGGACAATAAACAACAATAAGAATTCACATTTATCTGTTAATTTTGATATAATGCAAACGGCGCAAATATTTGGGATTTCTTTACATACTACAAAAACTATTTAACAGGAGTGCGTTATGACAACAGGCATGGATGCAGCAAGGTTAAGACAATTAGCTCCTCTGGGCAGCACTACTGGTGCGCGCGGGCTTAGTAGCACACTTTATGTACCAAAACTATTCATCGGAGTAAATGCTATCCCGGAAGCGGGCGGCGGCATTATTAGCGCTCTTGCTCCTTATTGTCCTAAAAAGAGGGCGTTCATTGTCACAGATGAGTCAGTGCGCTCTCTTGGAGAACGAGTGGCTACCTCCCTGACTAACGGCAAATTCACCACAGAAATATGGGATGGCGCCAAGCCGGAAGTACCTCTTGAAAATGTGAGAGTTTGTGCCGATGCCATGATCAAATTTGAGCCAGACCTTATTGTTGCGGTCGGTGGTGGATCAGTCATAGATATATCCAAGGCAGCATGGATTTTATACGAACGACCCGATATAACAGATTTGACTAAAATACCTATGGGAGCACCATTGAATCTGCGCAAGAAAGCTATTCTACTGGCAGTACCAACAACCAGCGGCACAGGCTCGGAAGTAACTAGTGCGGCTGTATTGACAGACGAAGAACGCGGCAGGAAGATGCCTATCGGTTCGCGTGAAATAGTCCCGGATTTTGCCGCTATCGATCCTACCTTCGCTATGGGTATGCCGCCGAAACTCACTGCCGGTACAGGTCTTGATGTGTTAGCTCATGCCATCGACTGTATCACATCTCCTGCATCTAATGACATTACCGATGCGTTGGGATTGAAAGCAATTGAACTTACTTTTAAATACTTGCCGCGGGCATATCGTAGTCCCCGCGACAGAGAAGCGAGATTAAAAATGCACATTGCGGCAACAATGGGGGGAATTGCTTTTGGCAATGGTACTGTTACTCTAACCCATAGTCTAGGTCATACGCTCGGAAAAATATTTCACATACATCATGGTATTGCAGTCGGGATTCTTGTTCCATATACGCAACAATATTATTCTTTGGTCACAGATAAATATCTGGACGTGTGCAAAATACTGGATATCAAAGGTAATACAAATGGGAAACGGTTAACCAATCTTATTACAGCTATAAAGAAACTTTATAAATCGATTGATATACCTCTGACACTTAGTGAACTGGGCATCAGTCAAGAAGAACTAGCAAAAAATATGAATAAATTGGTTACCGATTCTCTTGCAGATCCAACAATATACGGCAGTCCGCGATGGATTACAGAAGAACAATGCGAAAAACTATTCTGGTACGCTTTTGAAGGTAAAGACGTGGATTTCTAGGAGGCGAAAAAAATGTTCGGTTATCATGGAAAATTTTTAAAAGTAGACCTCACCTCGGGAAATATTGGCGAATTGAATTTCGACGATAAGACGGCACGGGATTATCTCGGCGGGTGCGGTCTAAGTGCCCGTCTGATTTATAACTCGGTAAAAACCGGTATGGATGTCCTATGTGAACTAAATCCACTCGTTTTTGCCGCCGGTCCTTATGTTGGAACACCTATTCCAATGGTCAGCCGGAGTTCGGTCTGTGGAGTCTCACCACAGACTGGATACTGGGGTGAAGCTACCACTGGCGGTATATTTCCTTTCCGTCTCAAAGCCGCTGGTTACGATGGCATTTACATCACTGGCAAAGCAAAAAAACCTGTGTATCTACTGGTGATTGATGGGAGAGCAGAAATAAGAGACGCCTCTAAACTCTGGGGCAAAAATTCTTATCAGACCCAGGAACTGATTAAGATGGAAATTAACCAGAGAGGTCTAAGTGTCTCATGTATCGGCGAAGGTGGAGAAAACCTGGTGAAATATGCAGGTGTGATGAATGATGAGGGACGAACAGCCGGTAGATGCGGCATGGGAACATTAATGGGCTCGAAGAACTTGAAAGCCGTTGCCGTAACCGGTACCAAAACAGCGCCAGTCGCAGATGAAACAAAAGTCAGAGAGCTTTCACATCAATTCAGAGAACTGCTTTTCGCCCGGAGAGCTTCAATGATGGAGTACGGTACGCTGGGTTATATGGAGACCGGACATGTACTTGGCGATTCTCCAGCACGTTATTTTACCCGCTCCGTCTTTCCCGTACACCGTGTCAGTGCCGTCTCCTTCCGTCGTGAGTACACGATCGAAAATTATGCTTGCTTCGGCTGTCCTACGATGTGCGGACGGGAACTCAAACACTTTAAGAAAGGGCCTGATTCAATCGATGGTCCTGAATATGAAACAGCTGGCGTTTTTGGACCACTGAGCTGGAATTTCGATAAGGATATCATCGTTCAGGCTAACCAGTTTTGCAACGAAACCGGCATCGATACTATTTCGGCTGGCGTTACAATCGCCTACGCAATGTATTTATTCGAACAGGGTGTCCTGAGTGAACAGAAAGCCGGTATGAAAATCGAGTGGGGCGACGGCAAGACTATTCTCAAGCTGTTGAAAATGATTGTCAAACGAGAAGGTATAGGTGACCTGCTTGCTGAAGGCACCTTGAAAGTCGCACAGGCACTGGGAGCTGATCCGGAAACGGTTGCCGCTGTAAAAGGACTCGAAATTCCGATGCATGACCCGCGCAATACGACCGGTATGGCAATCAGCTATGCTACCGGGTCACGGGGCGCCTGCCACCTCCGCGGTGATTATTATTCATTTGACCTCGGCAGCAGAGTACCCGAGTACGGCATCCAGGCTTTTGACCGGTTTGAATCAAAAGGAAAATCACCTATGGCTGCGAAATACCAGAACTTCAAAGATGTTTATGATTCTATCTTGATGTGTAAATTCGCTAATGCTACGCCAACTCAAATGGTGGATTTTCTCAATGCCGTTACTGGTTGGAACGTCACTACCGATGAATTGCTGGTAATTGGCGATCGTTCGATGAATATTAAGCGAGCGATCAGCAATAAACTCGGCGTTAACCGGACGCATGATCACATGCCCGGCATTAGCATTGCTCCGATGAAAGAAGGAGCAACATCCGGTAAATCTCCCGATATGGACACTTTACTGCGGGAGTATTATCAATTCCGGCAGTGGGACTGGGAAACAGGTAAACCAAAAGCTGAAAAACTTGTCAGCCTTGGTCTTGCAGATATCGCAAGTGACATTTGGAAATAAACGTTATTATCTTAGATATATCTCTCTGAAAGGTGTTCTACACGGATGAAATTTACCAAGATGCAGGGTGCTGGTAATGACTTTGTAGTGGTCAATACCGGGGATATTTCTCAAGACTGGTCAAGTCTTGCAATACGAATGTGCGATCGGCATTATGGGATTGGAGCCGACGGCTTACTGTTGTTTTTACCTTCCGATGTTGCAGACTTTAAGATGCGCCTTTTCAATGCCGACGGTTCCGAGTCAAGAGCCTGCGGTAATGGAATGCGTTGTCTTGTAAAATATTATATGGACGAACATTCCAACGGCAATCCCGATACCGAAATTACGATTGAGACTCAGGCGGGAATCAGGAACGCTAAAGTCCACCGACATCATGGTACAACAATAGAAATCCAGGCAAACATGGGGCAACCCAGCGTCGGGCACAATGGGACATCCTTACAGCAAATCTATTCGAAAACAGTTAAAGATATTGCCAGCGCGATGAATCGAACCTTGACTATCGACGGTCGAGAATTGCTTCTTAGCCTGGTTACGGTTGGAAATCCGCACGCCATTCATTTTTCAATGGAT
>CAYHBE010000006.1:0-14756 GCA_964354765.1 uncultured Dehalococcoidales bacterium
ACGAAGGGTTTGGACTTATGCCTTGCAATGTCGAGTGTGACGGTGGCGATGGGTGACCGGTTTGGTAAGAGAAACGGTTCGACCGATATGCGGTCGTTGATTAAACAACCCAGAATGTTCACCAGGCTGGTAAAAGGGATGGCGAAAAGTAAACTGGCAGGACGCCAACTCATGCCCAAGGACATCTGGACATTAAAAGGCTTGATTACCTTCGGTATCGATGGATCGATATTCAGGGAGAAGATAAGAGAGATGTGGGGTAGATATCCCCTCGATTTCCACGGCTGCACTGAAGCGCCCTTGATTGCAATGCAGACATGGGATTATCAAGGGATGACTTTTATCCCGCAGCTAAACTTCTTCGAGTTTATTCCAGAACAGGAAAGCATCAAATCCCGTGGGAATCGAACATATCAACCCAGGACAATGCTGATTGATGAATTGGAGCCGGGCAATTACGAATTGGTAGTTACAAGTTTCCACGGAGGCCCTTTTATAAGATACCGCCTGGGTCACCTTATCAAGATTACAACGTTAAGAAACGATGAGCTCGATATCGACATCCCGCAAATGACATTCTTAACGCGCGTCGACGACCAGATAGACATTGCCGGGTTTACACGTCTGTCCGAGAAAGCGATATGGCAGGCGATCGAGAACTCAGGCCTGGCGTACGAAGACTGGATGGCTCGCAAAGAAAGCAACGGTGTACCAGCATTGCACCTGTATATCGAACTTAAAGATAACGGCAGTTTAACTCCGCAGCAAATGTCGGCGCGTATCCACGAGGAATTGAAAAAACTAGATACACCTTACGCTGAACTCGAATCGTTCACGGGACTCAGGCCGTTGATCGTGACACAGTTGCCCCAGAACGCCTTCCAGGGTTTTAAGCAAAGGCAGCAAGCGGCCGGTGCGGAAATAACGCAGTTCAAACCACCGCATATTAATCCGTCTAATGAGGCAGTAGCTTTCCTGGTCAATCCTGCTGTGGCAATTTCGATAATGCCGGAAGGGATGGTTCCTGTCTAGGAGGATATTCTAAACCGCTCTCTTTTTCCCAGCTCTGCATCGGGGTGAGGTAGTCAGGTGCGGGGCTGGGAATTTCTCATATCATGGAAGATTAACTCACGCTGCCAATAATAAACCGTCGGTCCATTAAATCGATATAAGTGAAACGCGGCGCAACTGCTATTTCACGCTTTTGCAGGATAATATTGATGGCTTCGTTAGCTGCAAGGACGGAAGCTAATCCAACTCCAACGCTCACAGTTGGAACGGCTCTTTTACCAGAATACACTTCTTTGAGCGCATTCGCGGCTTCAATCGGTACATAAGAAGGTACTACCGGCAGCACGCGGTCCATGGGAACGTCTATCTTGTCCAATCGGTTAAGGTCGATACCGGCAGGTAAACCATCGAACTCTTCGAGCGTTATACCGCCGGGGGAAAAAATGACGATCATCGCTCCGAAAGCAATAGCGCTGGTGAAAAAGTAATACTTACCGCTCTGCCTCGCCGCTCTTTGTAAACCAACGGACTGTTTGAAAAGTCCGAAATCCATTTCATCTATCACCAGATCACAGCCGCGCACAAATTCGTTCGCGTCGGCTTCGGTATGGATACCTGCATTACTATGTTCAATTTTGGACTGGGGACTTATATCATTAATTTGAGAAAATACCACTTCAGCTTTGTAACGGTCGAGATTGGGGATAGAAGATCCGAATTGCCGGTTCAAATTACTCTTTTCGTATGTACCGGGGTCGGTTATTTTCAACCGGCCTACTCCAATTCTCACCAGTCTTTCAGCTAATAGTCCACCTATACCTCCCACACCGGCAATGCCTACTGTGGTTTGCTGTAATTTTGCCTGCTCGGATTCAGTCAGGATTCCAATATTCCTCGAAAAGATTTCAGGATCGAATTTTTCCATTTTCTCCCTTTCAGGTTACAGAATGACGGTTATCACCCGATAGCTTGTTTGTCAGGTAGCAGTCAGTATAGATAAGGCGTCCAGGTTTGTCAAGACACATTTTGGTTGATATTTTTGAAGTTATCCACACCATAAATAGCCTCAGATTTTGTTGACACGAACGATACTATACTGCATAATTGACGCTAATATCTTGCAGTATCGTTTATAATTGATATATATGGGTGTAAAGGATTTATATCTGTGAATTTTTGGGCGATTATCCCCGGAGCTAGTTGTATTGTTTTCGCCGCGCTGTTTGTAATCGTTTTAATACAAACTAGAACCCGTATGGGAAGAATATTCGCGTTGTTTCTCTTTGCCTCAGCGGCGTGGAGTTTCTTTACCGTTATGCTCGATTATAACCTCTCTGCCTCGACCCAATACCTTATTTTTTGGAATGGACTGGTTATCACTGCTATCCCCTGGGTTGTAGTCGCTTACTATCATTTTATTCGAGTTTATGATAACAAGCCTGGTGGGTTTGGAGTCGTTATCGGGTACATAGGCGTCATCACCATTCTCGTTCTCAGTCTAATGGGTTATGTGGTAAAAGACGCTTATTTCGAGGGGGTATACATTTATCATGATATAAAACCCTGGGACTATGTCCTGGCTGCTATCCTAGTGCCATACCTGGCGCTCATCCTTAATATGTTAATACGGAGGTACCGCCGTTCGGAAGACGCCGTCGACCGAAATAAGATATTGTACTTGATGGCAGGCTGGAGTGTTCTGCTCGTTATCAGTTACATCACTCCCTTTACCCCGGCGCTTGCTGGTTTACCAACAGACCACATAGGAAATCTGATCAATGCTCTAATCATTGCCTATACGATTACGCGTTTCAGTCTGCTCGATATCAGGATGGTGATACGCCGCGGTTTGGCATTAACCCTGGCTATAATTCCTATTGCCGCTATTTTTGTAGGCGGACTACTGCTTATTTTCCGATTTTATACTGGTCTACCATTTTATAGTCTTTTATTACTCAGCTTCTGTCTAGCTGTGTTTCTAGCAATGATTGCCCTGCCGCTCAGGTCTCCAATCCAGGTATTTGTAGATAGGATCTTTTATCGGGAAACCTACGATTATCGTCGGACCTTGCTTAGTTTCACGAATAAAATGGGTAATGTTCTTAACCTTGAGCAGGTAGCAGCAGAAATGCTCCAAACACTTTCTAAAGCAATCAGGATTCCCAGGGCAGAATTGCTGTTTGAAGACCCCGGAAGCGGTTATTTCAATGTCCGATACATCTATCCCGAGGTCCATGGGAAGTCAGACAATGAGCTTCGACTTATGTTCGATAGTCCCGTGGTAACCTGGCTGCAAAAGGAAACTCACCCGCTTTCGCTTAGACAAATTGAAACTGCCCCACAATTCAAGGCTCTCTGGGAATATGAAAAAGAGACCTTACATAACTCTGGGATAGAATTGTTTTGCCCTTTAAAAAGCCACAACAAATTGGTAGGTATCCTCGGTTTAAGCAAGAAGCAGACAGGTAGACTATATACGCAGGAAGATATAGAACTCGTGATGAGTGTGGCAAGTCAGGCGGGCATAGTTGTAGAGAATGCCCAGCTATATGCACAGGCAATGACTTGGGCAATTACCGATGGGTTAACCAAGTTATATAACCACCGTTACCTTCATGAGCGCCTTGACGAAGAAATAGCCAGAGGAACACGCTTTGGGGCAGCTTTCTCCCTGATCATGGCCGATATTGATTTCTTTAAAACGTACAACGATACCTACGGTCATCTGGCAGGAGACGAAGTCCTGGCTGGCATTGCCCAGTGTATTCGCAGCTCCATTCGAACGATAGATATGCCTTTCAGGTACGGTGGAGAGGAATTCGCGGTCATTTTACCCGAAACCACGCTCGAGGGAGCCTACGTTGTGGCGGAACGTATCCGGGAAAAGATCGAACAAAGATTTCGCACTGGGCGCGCATCTGTCACCGCCAGTCTTGGTGTTGCGTCTTGGCCAACCGATGGTGTAACCAAAGAGCAGATAATAGCATCGGCAGACAAAGCTCTTTATGCCGCTAAAGCAACGGGACGCAATAGGACATGCGCTCCATCAGATGTTAAAAAGCAGGGACTGGTTACCGTTGAAGCTGAGAACGAAACACAGCGGATAGCTATCAGCATGATATTCGCTCTTGCGGCAACGGTTGATGCCAAAGACCATTATACATACGGGCATTCGAGGAAAGTCAGCCAGTATGCGGTTGCAATGGCAGAGGCGTTGAACCTCCCGAAGGAGAAAATCGGTGTTGTTCGTAATGCTGGTCTCTTGCATGACATCGGAAAAATCGGCATTCCCGATTCAATATTAAACAAAGAAGGATCTCTAAACGAGCAAGAATGGAGACAAATTAAAACACACCCCGAGCTGGGTGTCGAGATACTAAGATATGTCGCCGAGTTGTCTAACTCTTTACCAATTATATTAAATCATCACGAGCACTTTGATGGGAGTGGTTATCCAACCGGATTGATGGGCGATCAGATACCAGTAGAAGCCAGATTACTGGCGGTAGCTGATGCTTACGATGCAATGACGTCACTTCGCCCTTATCACAATCAACGGTCGCCCAGGGATGCTATTGATGAACTGAAACGATGCGCTGGAACTAATTTTGATCCTGAACTGGTTGATTTATTTTGTAAGATCATGCAACCTTTAGTCTTGAAAAGTGAAGGAGAATGAATTCCTAATTTCTAGACCTACTTCCCTATCTACTTTATATGATTGAATAGACCCGGAGCTCAAGCCGCCATATTTGGTGAAATCAATTTCATAAGCTGCGAAGGATTACTGCTTTTCAACATCGCTACCTCGGAGCTTACTTGTTGATTTTTAACTAACTTCGCCAGCGATTGGTCCAGAGTCTGCATTCCATCTTTAGAACTTAAGTGCATAACATTTGGTAATTCGTGGCTTTTGCCCTGTCGGATGAGGTTTCGGACGGCTGGAGTAGCGACTAATATTTCGAATGCTGCCACCCGTCCCTGTCCCTCGATACGGGGAAGAAGGCACTGCGTAATGATAGCTTCAAGAACCTGCGAAAGCTGGGTCCTGATCTGACCTTGCTGGTTTGACGGTAAAACATCTATCATGCGATCTATTGTTTGCGCAGCATCGGTTGTATGTAGTGTGGCAAGAACGAGATGGCCGGTTTCAGCTGCCCGGATAGCAATTGAAATGGTCGTCAGGTCGCGCATTTCACCGATATAAATAACGTCGGGATCCTGGCGGAGCGTGTGCATGAGAGCAAGGTCAAACGATCTTGTATCTTCGCCGAGATCACGTTGTGCAATAATACTCTTTTTATTACGGTGGAGATACTCTATCGGATCTTCAATGGTAATAATATTCCGGCTCTCCGTCTCGTTGAGATAGTCAATCATGGCTGCCATGGTAGTTGATTTGCCTGCCCCAGCAGGCCCGGTGACTACAATGAGTCCTCTTGGCTTAAGAATAAGATCCTTGAGAATTGATGGTAGGTTCAACTTGTCAATAGTGGGAATAACGAAAGGCACCAAACGTATTGCGAATGCAAGAGTTCCTCTCTGTTTTAACACGTTAATCCGGAATCTCCCAACACCGGATGTGCTATAAGCGATATCTAATTCTAAATCCGATTCAAACTTTTTCTTGTTCTCGGAGGAAGCTATCGAATTCAATATTGATTCTGAATCTTCGACGGTAAAGGCAGGATAATTTGGAATCGGTGTTAATTTTCCATCGATCCTTAACATCGGCGGGCTGCCTACTCTCAAATGCAAATCCGAGGCTTTCTTACCAACCATTTCTCTTAAGAGGGTATCTATTTCCATTAATCTCTCACTTTCCTCTAGTACTTGATTCGAGCTGATTCCTGTAAACGATATAATTGTATTTTCCAATACCATTATATCAATCTCCTAGTTAAGTTTTATTTTTTCTTATTTGCTGTTAATAATAATTTACTTTATTTCACTGCAATTGACGCAGTACTAGCTCTCAATATAGTACTAACGATATTCCTAGGATTTTGTCAGCTTACAGTATTAGAATTGCTCAGCGTTGTCTCTTCTGGTATTATGGATTTCTAGATGCAGATCAAGATTACTTTTCTAGGGGCGACGAAGAGCGTTACTGGCTCAAGGCACCTCATAGAAGCAAACGGTCTAAAATTTCTTATCGATTGTGGGTTATATCAAGAACGTGAGCTCAGGGTCCGTAACTGGGACTCATTTCCTTGTCCGCCATCAGAGATAGACGCTGTGCTCTTGACCCATGCTCATCTAGATCATTCGGGGTTTCTCCCCAGGTTTGTAAATGATGGATTTAAAGGGAACGTATACTGTACCGACGCGACGGCTGACATCACCAGGGTAATGCTACTGGATTCAGCGCGTATTCAGGAACAGGACGCTGAGGCTAAAAAGCGCCGTCACCGACGGCAAAAGAAAAAGGTACCCCACCCCGAAGTTCCACTATACACAGTTGAGGATGTAAACTCATGTTTTCCATTGTTTAAACCTGTTCCATATGGTCAGTCTGTCAAGCTTGGCAACGGGATAAATTTCACCTTTTACGAAGCGGGACATGTCCTGGGATCCGGGATGATTGAAGTCAGAGTGCGCCAAAATGATGAAGAAAGGATTTTAGTTTTCTCGGGAGACATAGGCCGGACCAATAGACCGATTTTGCAAAACCCTACTTTTTTTGACAAAGCTGATTATGTCGTAATGGAATCCACCTACGCAGATTCCATATTTCCGGACCAATTAGAAATGATCGATAAGTTTATTGAAGTCCTTTTAGATACTATCGAAAAAGGCGGTAATATTGTTATTCCGAGCTTTGCCCTCGAACGTGCCCAGGATATTCTTTATTACCTTAGTAAAGCCACTTTCGCCGGACAACTGCCTCCGATAAAAGTCTATCTGGATAGCCCAATGGCAATTAATATCACCGATATATTTGAACGGTACTCAAACCTGATGGATGATGAAGCGAGACAGTTTATTATTGAGAAAAAATCGCCGTTCAATTTTCCTGGTTTACGTTTTATTTCATCCGCGGTGGATTCTCGCCAGATCGAACAGATAAAAGAACCAGCTATTATTATCGCTGGCTCAGGCATGTGCACCGGTGGTCGTATCAAATACCACCTGATATCCAATATTACACGACGGGAGAGCACGATCCTCTTTGTGGGTTATCAGGCAGAAGGTACCCTGGGAAGAATTATTGTAGACGGCGCAAAACAGGTAAGGATTCTAGACAAAAAATATCATGTTAAAGCCAGGATTGTACAAATGAACGGCTTTTCTTCACATGCAGATAGTATTCAACTAAAACGCTGGTTGTTTAATCTGAAACGGGCGCCCAGTCACGTTTATGTTGTACACGGTGAAGAAAAACAAGCAAATCATTTAGCCAGGATAATTAGAAAAGAGCACGGTTGGCAAGTGACTGTGCCTGAGTATCAAGATCAATTCGTGCTTGATTAACTGTGGCTGATAGCTTTTCTCCCGATGACCTCATGCTTGATATACCATCGCTGCACCGCCTCGACGACTGCCTGGGGATCCTCGCAAAGACGGAGTAAATCAAAATCTTCTTCAGAAATATACCCGTCGGCTAGTACTGTGCCTCTTAACCAATCGAGAAAGCCTTTCCAGAACTTTCCATTATAGAGAATGATAGGAAACGGCCGGATTTTATGGGTCTGCATTAAAGTCAGCACTTCAGTTAGCTCGTCCATCGTGCCGAGTCCCCCGGGCATGATGACAAAGGCAATTGCATATTTCACCAGCATGACCTTTCTTACGAAGAAGTGCTTGAAAGTAATTGATTTGTTGGCATAGGGATTACAAGCCTGTTCGATTGGCAAGTCAATATTAAGACCGATTGATTTGACTCCGGCTTGTGCCGCGCCTTTATTTGCGGCTTCCATTACACCTGGACCACCGCCGGTAATAATATTAAATCCCATTTCCCCGAGGCGTCGGGCGATCTCTTCTGTCTCACTATATAACGGTTCATCAGGTGAAAGGCGTGCCGAACCGTAAATACTAACCGCGGGATCTATACCGGTTAGCTTATCGAAGCCTTCGACCATTTCCCCGATGATGCGGAACATACGCCAAGACTCTTCCTTGGCAAGTTCGTTAATTTCATATTCGAATGGCATATTTTTTGCCTCCTTGCAAGTAAGTAGATATTATCATATCTGGCGAATATTGACACGCTGCGGGCATGTGTGTATTCTTGATCCCAATACACGCATGAAAGGGAAACATGTCACTTGAGAGTAATGCTTTAGCTTTTAGTACCGTTTTTCTTTCGAAAAATTCGCCGGATGACGCCCGAATTGCACAGCTAGCTAATTGGGGGAAGACGTTTTATTCTTCGGGGTTAGTAAAAGGGATCGAAGGGAACCTGAGCTTTCGGACGCGCCTGGGTTTTATTATTAGCGGAACGAGCATTGCCCTTGATGCTTTGACTCCTGATACGGTCGTTGAAGTCACAGGCGTGGTTTATGGTTTGAACAAGACCTCCGTCTACGTGAAAGGGCAGGTTATCCCGTCGCGGGAAGTGATTTTACATTCCCAATTATATGAATATCATAATGGCATCAATGCGATTTTCCATGTCCACGATCCATCCATCATGAACAAAGCTGAAAAGCTGGGCATTCCGGTGACAGCATCTGAACAGGAAGCCGGGTCCCAGGCGTTGGCACAAGAAACTGTAAATCTACTCAAGATCAATAAAAATGTTCAATACTTTGTCTTGAAAAATCATGGCGTCATCGCTCTGGGCGCAACGATGGATGAAGCAGGTAAAGCGATAGAAGAAGCCGGCAGAGGACTTAAACCATAGCAGGAATAGTACCGCTGTAACATTGTTTACTTTCCGGTATGTTCATCAGGTGTCGTCGGGGGTCTGTTTTGCGGTGGTTGTTGCTGAGGCGGCATCGAATTCAATCGTTTGATAATATTGTCTGTCACAGCCTCAGATAAAAACTTGAGATAAACTGCGATCGAAAAACATATGACCCCAATGTATCCGATAAGAGCGATTATCGCTCCAATGAATAGTTTTCCAACGGAGTAGTCATAGCCCAAAAGAAAATCAGAAACACCAATGCGCATCCCGACCCATATAACGATAATCCATATTATGCTGAATAATAGTATCCATAGTGTGGCTATGATTGCCCTCCGGAATGTTTCACTCCAGCTCATGTGTACCCCCTAACTCGTATTTTTGAGAGTCCCTGATCATTAAATGGAAATATTATCATTCAGTATCACATAAGTCAAGATCAAAAGTGAATCAAAAAGACAAATATTATAGATTCGACGGCAGGCAAAATAAAATAAATAGAATTAGACCAGCCTCATCCTTTAAAAAATCGATGGAATTTTACCATCGGAGATATGATAGAGGAACAGGTAGACGATAACGCTTAACTCCAAACCTATTGAAGTAATTACGAGCGCCACTCCGCGCTGGACATATTTGAATTTGACAGCATTAATTTGAGCAACGCTGTAAATCTGCCGCACATACATGTCGGTTACTACTTTTTCATCCTGAAGCACTGTTAATAATGTGTCTTTATATGAGGAAGCGTTAGGAAATGAGCAGATACCAGTGTAGAACGCTGGATCACAGGTCAGGTTGTTATTATCGGCTGTCGCTTCCATGTCTTTCCTGATCCGGGGACGTATAGCCATTACGAGGTGGATAATTGAGAGAAAAGCGATTAAAAAGTAGAGAGAAGTCATTATACCTGTAAAGAAATTCACAGGTATCACTCGAAAGTAGGCAATAAAAAAGACCATAAAAATCCCCAGGATAGATAGGAGAGATATTGCTTTTTGATCAGCGCGTTCAACAAGCTTATTTTCCGCATCCAGGATTCTGAGTACGAGATTGATATCAGTCGACATAAATTTCTCCTCCAGGGCTGTACCTGCTTTCCTGTAACAATTGTATTTTTATAGACTAAATTGCATACCTTCTTCGGCGACTGTAATTGGCGTTTTCAAGTCTGTAGAGACTGCGCGAAGTTCCTTTTCAACTTGTTTTTTCAAAAACGGGTCGATGTGCACAACAACAATTCGAGGTAATTCCCCCTTGGATTTGCGCAATAATTTTAATTCATTAAGCAATAATTTCGGAGTAAGGTGCGCGGTTTGTCGTGCATAGTCTCCTCGAGCATTCGGCAAGGTTGTCTCGATAAACAGCAGCTGGCAGGATATTTGCTTCAAAGCCTCGCTGATCCCAATACCCGTGTCCGATGTGTAAAAAATCGTTTTACCTTCAAAATCACGTACTTGATAGCCTACTGTGTTCCCATGATGTTTGACGGGAACTGCAGTGACGCTATATTTGCCTATTATATATTCACGAAGGGGGATAATCCGATGAAATTTTACGGTGGGTTTATCCTGTGGTAATTGATATAGTTCAGGATATACATAGCCGTTAAGCAAGTATTTTACAATCGAAGAATTAACGTCCGGGAGAGCGTAAATATTAATTGTCTTTTTCATGCGGAAAAAATTTAAGGCAAGCAGAGGGATATCCTTAATATGGTCGAAATGAGAATGAGTAACTAGTAATGACGAAATGTTCTTCTGCTCGCTGAGTGTCAGAGAAGATGTAATTGCGCCGCAATCAATAGCGAGAGTCTCGTTTATTAAAAATGATATGCACCTTGTTGTTTTCGATTCGCCGGCATGGGCTCCCAGTATCTGTATATTCATCAGGTATTATTCCTCCTCACCTATAAGCCTTAATCGGAATTACACTTATAAACTCTTACGAGTTTATAAGTGTAATTATCTCGTAGTCACCAAGTTACTAGTATTATTCGCCTCAATTTCTTAGTCCAATATGAAATCGAGAACATAAAATCATCCGTATTACTCTATTACATCTCCTTCGTGCTCCAAAATCCACAGGCGGCATTCTTCACATGCAGCGGGTAGCGTTTCCTCGGTCAAAAGGTCCTGTAATACTGGTGCGAGAGTGTCTGCTGCTGCGAAATGAGGTAGGACTACATAATCAGCTCCTGCACTCCAAAGTTCACGTGCCGATTGTACATTTTCAGCAGTTACTACAACACGGGCGTCGGGATTGATACGTTTGGTATATTTAAGTAATGATAAATTGCTTGTACCTTTTAATATGGTGTCTGGAATGGTGGACACGACTACCTTTGCCTTTTCTATGCCGCTATCGGTTAATGTATTGGTATTAGTCAGGTCTCCAAAGAGACCTCTTACCCCTCGTTGATTTAGTTTCTGATATACTTCTGGATTAAAATCGACAACTGTAATCTTCTGTTTAATTTCTGGATTCTTATTTTCTAACGAGTGTAATAAAGAGCTTGCAATTTTATAAAAACCTAAAAATAAAACTGGATTTGATACTTCAGCTTCACCCCTGCCTTCTTCCACGGTCGGAAGCATATCTTTTATCCTCAGCTTTTTGAGAATGCGGTCAGTAAACAGATAAAGCTGGTGACTGTAAGTAATCATGTAAGTCGAGACAGTTGCTGTAATCATTAAAGTAAACAGAATAATTGTCATAACTGTCTTGTCAATATGACCATAATCCACCCCGATAGCAACAATAACCAGAGAAAATTCGCTTATCTGAGCCAGGTTAAGCGGTACTAAAAAACTAACACGTATTCCTTTTTTCATGAAGTACAGTAGAGCAGAAAGTGAAACAAAACGGCTGGCAATCAGGAATACTGAAGCGAGTAAGGACATAACGAATGTATTTACACTCGGTTGTGTAACCTGCATACCCAACGAGACAAAGAACAGGATTAGGAAAAATGACCTGATACTGGTAACTCTGGTTGCTATTTCTTCCTTATATGGAAGAGTAGAAAGGCTGACTCCAGCGATAAGTGCGCCCATCGCTCGTGATAATCCTGCGACATCCCCGGATAAGTAAGCAATAAGGAAGCACCAGCCAAGTGAGGTAACAACAAGTAGTTCAGGATTTTTTGCAATGCTTTTAAACACACTCGGTAGTAAAAAACGCCGTATTAGCAAACAACCAACCACCAGCCCTACGCCCTTTGCTAATGATAGTGCCAATGGACCTAACTGCGGGTCTGCCAGGTTCGGCTGAATAGCCAGGAACAGTATCGCCCAGATATCCTGTAAAACAAGGATGCCGAGGGTTATCCGTCCGGGTAGTGTGTCCAGTTCAAACTTATCATAAAGGAGTTTGACCACGATCATGGTACTGCTGAAAGAGAAGGTGATTGCCAGGTAATAAATTGCCAGGTTGTTGCCGTTGTTGTATCCCCCGATACTGAAAAATGCTAACCCCATGGCAACACAAATCACGAATTGCGCTATTGCTGCAATCAGTATTAGTTTACCTGAGCTTGCTATTTTGCGCAGGTCTAACTCGAGCCCTACCATAAAAAGAAGCGCGATTAAACCAAGTTCGGATGTAAAATTAATAGCTTCGGGATTGGTTACCCATTTCAGTCCCAGATGTGGACCGATGGCAATACCTGCAATAATATACCCCATGATGACAGGCTGGCGAAGTCGGTATGCGGCATATGCAATGACGGCGGCTGCGATAAGAGCAATGATCACATCGTGAATTATTTGTGTTTCCATACCATACTCACATGATTGCCGATGGGCAATTTACTCATACTCCTCGATATCTTTTACCAGGCTATTTCGTTCATCTGGTGTAGTCATGATTACCAGTTTATTTTCGGATTCGATGATATAGCTATCGCGGGACGGATTATATACCCAGTTCTCCCCCCTCTTGACGGCAAGCAACAATGTGCGTGAGTATTTATTCAGATTAAGAGCAGACAGTGGTTTCCCGGAAAATGATGGTGAGATACCGATCTCCTCCACTCTCAAATTTTCATCTCGGCCGCGCAGCATTTTGTCAAGGAAATCAACTACGGTCGGACGTATCATTTCCGATGCCATCCTCATGCCGCTTATATACCCGGGAGCCACCACGGCATCAGCGCCTGCCCGGTTGATCTTATTCAGGTTCTTCGTTTCGTTGCATTGCGCCACTACCCTCGCGGAGCGATTCATCTGTTTGGCAGTGAGACAAATTACAACGTTCTGGTTATCGTCGCTGGTGACGGCAAAAACACCGCTCGCGTCCTCTATGCCCGCTTTTATCATGGTATCGTTATCCGTGGCATCCCCTTCGACAATAACGGAACCGGGTAACATTTCCAGGTCTTCATCGATTTTGTTTTTATCGGTTTCGATTATCACATAAGGTCGATTAGTTTCTCTGAGTTCATGAATAATGTGGATACTTACCCACCCCATGCCGCAGACAATATAATGCCCTCTAGCTTTCCTAGCAATTCTCTCCATCCTGCGCCTCCTGAAAGACTTGGTGAGTTCTCCTTCGACTACGGTGGCTGTAAGGTTGGTCACCATATAAGCCAGCACACCAATACCTGCGAGTGCGATGAATATTGTAAATGTTCTGCCTCCAATATTACCGGTAAGGTCGATTGTCTCGCCGTAACCGATGGTGGCAATTGTAATAATGGTCATGTATAAGCCGTCAAACAGCGAATAGTTTCCCTCGCCGATGATCCAATAACCTACAGTGCCGACTAAAATAATGACTGCAAGGATAAAGAAAGCCCAGAAATATTTTTTGTACATTTCTTATTTTTCCCCAAAACGAGGAACAACATGGAACTATTCTTATGGATTAATTTTAAATATCTTTCGAACTACGCCTTGCTTCGAATCGAGGCTGGTCATCATTTGTTGAACAGGAGACTGATTGACAATCATATTTTCTATGTCTATACTTGGGTTTGGTTGAATTACCTTTTTCTCGTGAATCAAGCTAACTGTAATTGCGAAAATATCGTTGGCTTCTAGAATATCAGAAAAGACTCATAACAGGCAAGATTCAAAGAACTCCTTATAAAATTAAATAGTAAGATTTAAAAACGATTTAAATGAAAAAGAAGACGATTTTTTTCATTGCTATAAGCGTCATTGTACTGGCTTTAGTCGGTACATCAATAAAATTATTATCTCACACCGATACAAATCAAGCCGCTTCTGAAACAAGCAGTCAGAATTCTGACATATCTTCAGAACCCACCGGGCGTATCGCAGGAGTAACCGTCCCAGAACAACAGGAAGGAACGACTACAGATACAAACTCGACAGCTTCTGAAGAACCATCCTCTTCTATAATAACTACTTCCAATGAATCCGAATCAGAGATCAAAACGAATTCGCGATCAACATCCATGACCATCATGTCAATTACAGGCGAGGTCTCCGTCAAACGGGCTGGTACTACTACCTGGATCCCGGCGACAATCGGGATGACTCTCCAACCGGATGATGCCATCAAAACAGGTGACAATTCGGAAGCTGAGGTTACGTTCTTCGAAGGCAGCACAATCGAACTTGTAGGACTTACGATACTCGATGTTTCAAATCTTGGAATTGCCGACGCTGGTTCAACTACGATCGGATTGAAACAAGAGATAGGCAAAACTATCAGCCGGGTACAAAAACTTACTGATCAGGAATCAAAATATGAAATAGAAACCCCTGCCGCAGTTGCTGCTGTTCGAGGCAGCGTTATGGTAGTAATTGTCGAACCTGATGGAACAACCACCGTGGCTAATGAAGGGGGAGACATCAGAGTATATGCTCAAGGGGTAGAGGTTATCATTCCAGTCGGGATGCAGATCACAATTATTCCT
>CAYHBE010000007.1:0-14391 GCA_964354765.1 uncultured Dehalococcoidales bacterium
TTAATGGCTCCTTCCTGCGTGCCCGCGACTCACATGGAGACTGCTGGAGCAGAGCTTGGCGTTAAGGAAACCAAGCAGCTACTTCGACTCAAACAGTGCGTCGGGCTCGGCGAAATGATGAACTATCCCGGAGTGATAAACCGCGATAAAACAGTCCTTTCTAAAATTTCCTCCGTTAACAATAAGGTAATCGATGGTCACGCTCCCGGTGTTAGTGATAGAGACCTCAATGCATATATTGCTGCTGGAATTCATTCCGACCACGAATCTGTAGCTCTGGAAGAAGCCCGCGAGAAATTGCGACGCGGCATGCATATTATGATACGCGAAGGTTCATCGGAAAAGAACCTGGATACTCTGCTCCCGCTGGTAAATAATGACACTTACCGTAGATGCATGTTCGTGGTAGACGACCGTAGCTGTGTTGATATTCTAAATGACGGCGATATCGATGCGGTGGTAAGAAAAGCTATTAAACTGGGGCTTGATCCGGTGCGTGCCGTTCAAATGGCAACCATTAATCCTGCCGAGTATTTTCGACTCGACCGCCTTGGTGCCGTCGCGCCCGGTTATTTTGCTAATTTGATTGTTACCTCCGACCTTAACAAGCTACCCATCGACATGGTTTTTTACAAAGGACGTCACGTTGCTAAAAATAAGCAACCTTTATTCAAGCTGCCTCGCTCTGGCAAACAAACACTTTCCGATACAGTGAAAGTGAAGCCTTTCGTTCCTGAAGCTCTGAGGTTGAAAGCCAAAGGTAATACCTTGCTGGTGATCGAAGTTGTGGCCGGCCAGATTATTACTAAAAAACGTGAAATGCATGTCGACACGAAGACTGGCTATATTGTTCCAGATATTCAAAAGGACATACTTAAACTGGTCGTCGTTGAACGGCACAAGATGACGGGAAATATAGGACTGGGCCTTGTAACCGGATTCGGATTAAAGAAGGGCGCACTTGCATCATCCATTGCCCACGATTCGCACAACATAGTGGTGGTCGGTACAAATGATGCTGATATTTATGCCGCTATTAAACAAATTGAGAAGATGCAGGGCGGTCTGGCGGTCGTAGCTACCGGGAAAGTCTTAGCTAGTCTCGCATTACCTGTTGCCGGTTTACTCTCAGATGAACCCCTTGAGGATGTGGTCAGCAAACTGGATAAAGTGGAAAAAGCAGCTGCAACTCTGGGTGTAAAATTAGCCTCACCATTCTCGACATTATCATTTGTTGCTTTGCCGGTTATCCCCGAACTCCGCCTTACGGACATGGGACTGGTGGATGTCAAGCAGTTCAAGCTGATTTAAACTAACTGCGATGTTAACCGCCGATCCTTCGCTCTCCTCATCCCTTGTCATCCAGGTTACGATTTGGGATCCACAAAATCAATAGGAAAAGCATATCCAGTCAGGCAGGTTCTAAAAGCAATCGAGAAGTTAAAAGATTAGATATGGATAAATATACATACCGGGTTACGTGGTCGGAAGAAGACGGCGAATATGTCGGTTTATGTGCTGAGTTTCCCAGCCTTAGCTGGCTGATACCCCGGAAGCAGCTTTAACAGGTATCCGAGATACTGTCAGACAGGGTATAAAGGACATGTAAGCCACAGGTGAGGTTATGCCTGAACCCTTAGCAACTAGAAGATATTCCGGTAAATTTATTGTTCGTGTTCCGCCGGATGTGCATAGAAAGCTCCAGATACAGGCTGCGGAATCTAAGGTGAGCTTTAATCGCCTCATTAGTACCAAATTATCTAGCTGATAAGAAAGATAAAAAAGTCCAAAACAATTGACAGAGCATCTTTAACCCACTCTGAATGATTCACCAATCACATCACGTGTGTTGCTTTAAAATTTTTGTGATTTCTATTTACAACCGCCACAGTCAGGGACGCCTGTGTTACTAGATTATTCACGTCGTCACAAGCCTCCGTGCTTGTTGATCCCAAACCAAAGAGCCTCCCTGAAAATGGGAGGCTCCTGATTACTTTTACTACAAACGACAGGCTATTTCTTTTCTTCGGGTGGTTGCGGCGGTGCGGGATTGACCAGTCCCTGGGTTACACTCGTGGGCATCAACGTCATGAGTTCATCCAGTGTCCAGCGTCCAATCTTGTAAATCGACCGGATGGGTTCTGGATTTGAATAAAGACGTATGTTTCCGCCGCTGGCAAAGAGAATACGACCGTTCACATTGGCTGCTTGCTCGGTTGCCAGGTAGCAGACTAAAGGCGCTACGTCTTCGGGATCAGCAGGACCAGATGTGCGTGGAGCTGCCGGTCTTGAAGAAGGAGTAACTATGCCACGTACCTCCCGCTCTTGGCGTGCTTTCGCCGCTGCTTCCATCTCAGGGGATATAGTCATACGCGTACCTGCTGAAGGCGCTACCGCATTACAGGTAATACCATACCTCCCGAGGTCTTTAGCACATACGAACATGAAGCCGACAATACCCATTTTTGCCGCACCATAATTCGCCTGCCCGGCGTTACCGACGACACCGGATGTCGAGGTCATGCTGATGATACGTCCCCATCTCTGCTGACGCATCACAATCGATGCCGGTCTGGTGCAGTTAAATGTCCCATAAAGGTGGGTTTTCAATACTGCATCCCATTCCTCGGGTGCCATGTTAAAAATCATGCGGTCGCGCAGAATACCGGCGTTGTTGACCAGAATATCGATCCTGCCAAATTTATCGACGGCTGTTTTAATAATATTTTCGCCGCCGTCAACAGTAGCTACGGAATCAAAGTTGGCTACGGCTTCACCGCCTGCCTTCTTGATTTCTGCAACTACCTCTTCAGCAGGAGCCTGGGATGCGCCGGAGCCTGTTACCGCAGCCCCAAGGTCATTAACAACTACTTTGGCTCCTTCCGATGCCATCAGGAGAGCAATTCCTCGCCCGATGCCTCGTCCGGAGCCAGTTACCACGGCAACTTTACCCTTGAGTCTATCGCCCATGTGATTTCTCCTTTTACGATCACATCGTGGATTTTATGCTTTATCAGCCTGTGGAGGAGCAGGATTGACCAGGTCGCCGGTCAATTGTTTGGGAACCAGGTCGAATACCTCATCAATCGTGAAACCGACACCCGGTTTAGAAATGTTTTTAATTTGAGCAGGTTCTGAATATAGAGCGATTCTACCGGTCTGAACGAAGAAAGTACGTCCATTTACATTCGCGGCAGCATCCGAAGCCAGCCAGACAACCAGTGGTGCGATATCATCGGGCTTCATCATCTCCATCATTTTGAGCATACCGACATTGCCGGTTCTCGCGGCTGCCTGTTTCATATCATCGCTCATCGTCATACGTGTGCCGGCATTCGGGCGGATGGCATTGCAGGTGACACCGTATCTGCCCATTTCCAGCGCGACTGTACGGGTTAAACCAACGATGCCCTCTTTTGCGATGGCATAGTTTGACTGCCCGCGATTGCCGAGACCTGAAGTCGATGCCGTGTTAATAATGCGCCCGCTCCTCTGCTGGCGGAAGAGAACGCAAGCAGCCCGAGTGCAGAAGAAATGTCCGTAGATATGGACTTTGATAACCGCTTCGAATTCCTCGTCCGACATGTTGTATATCATGCGGTCGCGTAGAATACCGGCGTTGTTTACGAGAACATCCAGCTTACCGAATTTGTCAACTGCTGTCTTGATAATGTTTTCGGCACCCTCTTTTACAGATACCGAGTCATAGTTAGCAGCTGCTTCGCCGCCCATCTTCTTGATCTCGTCGACAACCATGTCGGCTGGTTTACTTGAGACGCCTTGACCGGTGACTGCTGCACCAACATCATTAACGATAACTTTGGCGCCTTCGGATGCAAATGCCAAAGCATGTCCACGCCCAATGCCGCCACCAGCGCCTGTGACAACTACTACTTTCCCCTTAAGTCTGTCTGCCATTATTCCTCTCCTTTAGTCTCTTTCTTCTATTTACAGACCGCTGGAATTCAGCGGAGTGTTACCCTTAGCAACTTCGCGCCGGTAAAATAACCGTAGCTTTTCCTGGGGTTGTTGTTTCACCTTTCCCGTTTTCAATCCATATATTACAATCAACGCAATGTGCGTCGCCTTCGATATATTTCCTGGTGACCTTGCCTTTACACATCCAGGTTTCACCTTCAACCGGTTCAGCCATTGTACGCATCGCTCGCGGAATGTCCATTGCACGGTATTGGCACGAGAACTGCTTCAACCAGCCCTGGTCGCCTATCCAATCGGTCATCAATTGGACTAACCATTGCCTTTTTAATGCTCCGTGTACGATCGGCTGGCCTACACCAGAAGCTTCGGCGAAGCCTCGGTCATAATGCAGCGGATTAAAATCGCCCGACGCTCCTGCCCACCTTACCAGCATTGCGGTGGTGGCTATCTTGTGTAAAGGAATAACTTCGTCGCCTTCCTTTACCTCTTCCCAGAATAATTGTTTTCTCATGTTTGGCTTCTTTAAGCACTCGGCGCGAGCAGTATTGTAGTTGCCCTCGCTTTTGCTACCAGTGCTCCGTTTTGATTGAGATAGGTGGTTTCAAGTATGATGAAAGCCATTTTGCCTGTTCTCCCCGAGCGCTCTCGTATATCTTTGACCACAGTCGATGAGACTAAGGTGTCGCCTGTATATACGGACAGTAGAAAATCATATTCCATGCCGCCGTCAAGCGCTGTCGCTGACTGATAGCCGGATTTCATCAGAGGTTGCATTACTTCATCGGGAAAATCAATAACCAGGGGGGCTCCCATCGGATGTTTAGTAGGCCATCCAAAAAAACCGGGCGGGGCGATAATACTTCCATAAGGCGATTTTTTCGCATACTCTTCGTCACGAAATAGAGGATTAGAATCACCGACTGCATCAGCAAAACGACGGATGGCTCCTTTTTCTACTTCGAATATGCGCACGCCGACATTTTTGCCGATAACCTGGGAAATTTCATCAGACTGCATAAAAATATCCCCTGAAAAAGAACCAGCCAATTGTAATCTTTTTAGCGGGCTTATGTCAATGAAATTTCTAAGCTTTTTATGATCTAGACAGTACGTGTTTTACTCAGGTCAACGCCCATAAGCAGTCTGGCAACAAGCAGTCCGATAAGGACGTACACGCCGGCAGTTACACCAAAGATAGGCTTAAGCCCGATGACCGGAGCCAGGGCACCACCCAAAAGAGGCCCGAGGGCGCTGCCCAGTGAACTCGCACTCTGGTTGACACCGTATGCAATTCCCTGCTGGTCCAGTGGAGCTACCCATGCCACCAGCGTATTAGCGGTCGACATTATCCCACCGAGTAGTAATGCTACCAATCCGACGAAGATCGTCAGTTGAACTACGTTAACCGCCAGCATCGGCAGCAGATATAGGAGTCCCGTCCCCATGCAAGAAATAATCAGGATTTTTTTCAAGTTCACCCGTTGTGAAATCCGGCCGGCTATAAACGAGGACAGAGTCGCAATAAGTCCCATGAGGAAAAAAGCACTACCTGAAGCGGTGGCTGCCTTCGTGCCCGGACTCATTTCCTTCACAAGCAGTGAAATAATCGGAGAGACGATAGCAGGTCCGGCTGCCAGGGCGAAACTAATGCCGAGAATAGGCAGCATTTCTTTCGATTTTACTAGTTTTACCATCCCGGTTAGTGATGCTGCACTCGCGCCGGGTGATAGCGAGAACTTCTCTTTCACGAAAAAGGTTACAATCAAACCGCCAATAAATAGCGTTCCGCCTGTGGTGAAAAATGCTGCTTGATAACCAAATCTGTCTGCCAGCACTCCGCCAATTAAAGGACCAAAAGTATTACCTCCGAAAACAGCCACCATTAAAAGCCCCATCGCGTACGGCAATTTATCGCGTGGTGTGGTTGTCGCTACAAGTGCGGATGCAGCCGCCACGGTGCCGCTTAATAACCCCTGGAGAAAACGTAAGCCGATTATTGCGTAGATGTTACTAACAAGACCGGTCAGGATGATTACCATACCACCCCCGAACATGGCTCGCAGTACCATCGGCTTTCTACCCCACCGGTCTGCTAATATTCCCCAGATTGGAGAGCTGAGGAACATTGCCAGGCTGGCGGAAGATGCCGCAATGCCAGCCCAAAAGGCTGCTTCGGCGGTAGTAAAATTACCGGTTTCTTGAATATAAAGCGGTAAAAATGGAACAACGAAGCTGAAACCCATTATTACTATGAGTTCAGCGATAAAAATGGTATAAAGGTTCTTCTTCCATGATTCGGAAGTCATCGGTCAGTAGACCTTTAAAAACGAAATGCAGAACTGGGAGATCAATACGAGATCGGTTTTCCGACAATAATGCAGAATGTTTATTGACATGTAAAAGTAATTATACTCCGCAGGTAGGAGACGAACAAATAAGAAGTATCGTAGACTACACTGTCAAAGTAACGTAAGTGACTTTCAATACTTACATAAAAACAACATGCAAATCCAAGTAGTATGTGTTAAAGTTATTCACAGGAGTATCAGTGGTAGTGGACGAAAAAAACATCATCATTATGAACGCTCTGAAACGTTCTGAGATTTTTCTTGGTCTAGAAGATGGGTCACTGGGGAAAATAGCCTCTTTGCCATCATCAAAAGAAAAAAACATTCAACCGGGAGAAGTCCTATTTCAGTCGGGTAACCGTGCTGATTATCTCTATATTCTTAAAGAAGGTCGTATCGATTTGATCGCAGGTCCTGCTGAACCTGAAGTCGGGAAACAAAGGGTCATTGTTGATAAAGTAACCATGGGCGGTCTTCTGGGATGGTCGGCTTTAGTGGCTCCATTCTATTATGTTTTTTCTGCAATTGCAGGCACACCATCAATCGTTGTATGCATCAATGGCCGTGAACTGATAGCGCTATCCAATGAAGATTGCTACCTGGGTTATCGGGTTTTTAAGGGCCTAACATACATCATTGGTACCCGTCTCAGGGACTACGAACAGGTGCTACTGAAGGGCCGACGTTGGCCTTTTTTGAATGGGGATTCCAAGGTATTTTGACGCTACATCTGTTGATAAAGCGCATTATTCAATTTCTCTTTGCCAAAATTGCCTCAATTCTGGTGAGTAACTCCTTTGAAGTCACGGGCTTTTCTATGTAATCCTCGGTTTCAAGCAAGTAACCCTTGCCCAATGGAATTCCGGAACCCTGTCCCCGCGATGAAAAAGATGTCAACATCACAACGGGAATCTTACTAAGTCGAGGATCTTTTTTCAATTGTTCGGCAGCGGTAAAACCATCTTTTACCGGCATAATAACATCAAGCAAGATGAGGTCTGGCTTTTCTTCCAGTGCCTTTTTTAATCCCTCTTCGCCTTCGTGAGCTATAATGGTTTCGTAAGGTTTGCTTTCCAAAATCGTTTTTGCATACTCTACGAAATCAATATCATCGTCAACAATCAATATCTTGGATTTTCTTTCCATTTTGTTAGCTCCTTCATCTGCCTCGCAAGAAGCAGGTTTATCCGGCGCTTTTTTTACTCAGCAATTCCCCAACGCGTTTTAGCAGAACTTCAGGTTGCGCAGGTTTTTCTATATAATCATCGACACCGAGCTCAAGACCTGTCTCAAGTTCATATCGACGTCGACTGGCTTCCTCTCTAACAGATGTCAGAACCAATATGGGGATATCTCTATATTTAGACCATCTTGGATCCTGAAGTTCCTTCAAGACCGCGAATCCGTCCATCTTCGGCATTAGCAAATCCAGTATCATAAGGTCAGGCTTATCAGCTTTCAAGCTCGCCAGTCCTTCCATCCCATTCATTGCGGTAACTATCTGATAACCGCGGGCTTCGAGAATCATCCCTAATCCATCAAGAATATCAGGGTCATCGTCAACAAGTAAGATTTTTTCTGCCATATCGCCTCCTCTCGCGCAAACATTATAATACAGGTCGGGGTAGTAATCCAGCCTTTTCCACTATTCTAGGGACAATCTCCTCCCAGCCGACAGCCATTATATGTACGCCGTGCACGCCAGGTATTTCCTTTAGTTGTTCGATTAATTCCAGAGCGATTGAAATACCTTCTTCTTTAGTATCTTTTGCTTTTTCCATCCGGTTGAGTAATTCATCCGGAACACTCACACCAGCGACGTATTCCCTCATAAAACGCGCCATCGCCAGGGAGCGCATAGGAATTACCCCCGCCAGGATGTGCACCTTTTGGTCGAGTCCCTTATCCGTAACCATGCCCATCCATCTGGCAAATTTTGGCAGGTCATAAACCGCCTGAGTCTGGATGAAATCTACTCCCGCTTTGACCTTCTTGGCCAACCTCGTCACACGAAATTCAAAAGGTTCGGCGAAAGGATTTTCTGCCGCGCCGATATATAAAGGAATCTCTCCCGTAATATTTTCTCCGCAGATAAACTTCTTTTCATCGCGCATATTTTTAAGGGCTTGTATCAATTGAATAGAGTCAAGGTCAAATACTCCCTTAGCAGTAGGATGATTCCCGAATTTCTGGTGGTCACCTGAGAGACAGAGAACATTACCAATGCCGAGAGCTACTGCTCCGAGAATATCACTTTGAATGGCGATCCTGTTACGATCACGGCACACCATTTGCATAACGGCATCAATCCCGAGCGACCTTAATATTGTGCAACCAGCGATGCTGGACATCCGAACGATAGCAGTCTGGTTATCAGTTACGTTGATGGCATCACAATGGTAGCGTAGTTGTTCCCCTTTCCGACGTATAAGTGCCGAACTGGTTCCCTTGGGTGGGCCTACTTCTGCAGTAACCGCAAACCTGCCGCTTTCAAGTATCTTCTCCAGATTTGTTCCAGCTTTCATTTTTACATATCCCTCATATCTTACTCTTGAATCCGAGCGACTTTAGGCAACGTGAATGTAAATTTACTTCCTTTATTTGTCTCGATGCACGGACTTTCACACCAGATTTTACCACCATGAGCTTCAACTATTCTTTTAACAATCGATAAACCTAATCCAGTTCCCTGGGCCTCAACATTACTACCTCGGAAAAAATCATCGAAAACTTTGTTGATTTCATCACAAGGAATACCGACACCGGTATCAATGACATCCATGCAGATATCATTCTCACTTTCTTTAACTCTGAGGAGTATGGCACCTTCGGAGGTATACTTGATACTATTACCTATTAAGTTGTTCAATACCTGCTGAAGACGAGGTGCAGACCCTCTAATGCTCGGTAATGTTTCTGGTATCTCTAAATTAAATCCCAGTCCTTTTCTTGTGGCAGTGCTAATGTGTCCATCGACGCAGGTTGAAATCACTTCTCGGAGAGATACCTCTTTCATCTCAGAAACAAGCTGTCCTGTCTCTATCCGCGGTATATCCAGCAGGTCGCTTATCAGATTGAGTAATTCTGTAATTCTAAGGGAGCTTCGTTCCAACATGTGTTTTCCCTTGTCGTTCAAGGAGCCACCATAACCGGCCAGCAAGTTCCATAAGAATCCCTGGATAGCGGAGAGAGGAGCTTTCAGGTCATGCGCTGCTATACCCAGGAAACGCAGAAAGCGTGTTCTCTCCTCCTCGAGTTTAGCTAACTCGCGAGCAGTTTTTTCTAATTCAATGGATTTCTCCGCAATAAGTCTCTCTTGCAGGTTAAAAACCTGCCTTTGCCGCTTTCGTAATTCGCCTGAAATCGCGGTCGCCATATAAGTTGTCCCGTACAAGATGGCTGCTAATGCGACCAGCACCGCAATGACATAACTAGTCTCCTGGTATAAAGTTGGTGTCGCAAATCCAGCTAAATTGACATGCGGAACAATATCAGCAAACTCTAGACCGACAAGTAAACAAACCATCAACAGAGCTGCAGTAGCCGTAATATACACAATACGGTAGTTGAGCGCTATACTTGCAAGTACTATATGAAAAACATAGAAAAACAAGAAGGGATTTTCTATCCCACCCGTAAAATGCAAGATGACAGACAATCCTATAAGGTCGAGAAAGATATGCAGATTTGAATGATTACGAGCACGCCGGATTACAGAACCCGGTTCGCCGTGCCGAATATTGCGCAGCTGAACAAACAATGCGATATTGTAAAGCGCTATCAATCCAGCAATAACATAAATAGGTATTGTATCGAAATTGACATTGAAAATGAGCGACGCAACTAACGTTGCAACTACTATGCCAAGTACCGCCAGCCACCTCATGGTAACAAATACCCGCAGGCGCATCAGCAAAGCCGATTCTTCTGGTGTATATCCCGTTCTCTGTTCTTCCATATCTATCAAAATGTATCTAAAGCATCAATACGTTTATGCTTTTTCGTTGGTACTGTTTGCGCTCGAATCGATCTTAAATCTTCGCGGTCCTCCCGAGAGACTCGTGCTCCAGTTTTTTGCCGGGATAATATCTTCCATCCTATCAAGCTGTCCCCAGGCGCTAAGACGGTCGTAAATCATCTGCCAGGCGCAAGGTGTCTCGGTGTCAGTTTCACATCTACCTTTCACAGAACCGCCGCACGGTCCGTTGAACAGACCTTTAGCGCATCTTACTAATGGGCAAATTCCAGCGGTCTGCCCAAGCACACAGTCACCGCACTGCATGCAGATCTCAATATACTCACCTGCTGCCCCTTCCTCTTTCCCTATAAACAGCGTATTTAAAGCGCCGAATACCGGTTTTTTTGAGAAAGCGCTAACCGTTTGCACCCCAAAAGCACAGGACATTACCAGGATGACATCAGCCTTATCAATAACTTGTGCTTCTTCCATGAGAGCTGCCTGTGTAATCAAATCACATGCCGTTGGGATTACCATCCATCCGCTGACCTTTTTCCTTTTCTCCTCGAGTTTTTCCTTCATAGCCATAACTTCTGTCTTACCACCAGTGTGAAGCATGGTAGCGCAAGTGCCGCAACCTATGATATAGACCGACTGATTCTTATCTAGCAGCTGCATAATCACTTCAAAAGGCTTTGTCTGAGTAATAGTTATCATGTTATTTTGCCCTCTCTTTCGTTACAAGCCTTCCTTCGTAATCAGCCCTGAAATGCTGCAGGGTATCCAGTACCGGATTCGGAGCACCCTGCCCTAATCCGCACAAAGAGGATAGCATCATGGCGCGGGAAAGTTCCTCCAAGCTCACAATATCAGCACGTGTTCCCTTCAGATTGGCTAGCCTGTTCACAATTTCATAGAGTGCAGTAGTACCTTCCCGGCAAGGTACACACTTCCCACAGGATTCTTCGAGAAGGAATTCAAGGGTCTTGTGTACTATTTCCAGGACATCCCTACCCTCATCGAACACAGTAATAGCACCAGCTCCTAGGACAGTTTCAAAAGAGAGCGGAGTATCTATCAAACTGAATGGAACGATCCGTCCTGTAGCCCCTCCAACCTGTACCAATTTGATGTTACGGGCACCAGCTATAACTTCAACCAGCTCTCTCAGTGTACTGCCGAGTACCAGTTCATAGACTCCAGGTTGGGATACATCCCCGCTTACCGAAAAGACTTTAGTGCCCTTGCTTCTCTCCGTTCCGATGTCTTTGAACCATCCCGCTCCGTTTAGAATTATTGGCGGGATATTCATCAATGTTTCTACGTTATTAATTATGGTTGGCTTCCCCCATAAACCGCGCGTTGGTGGGAACGGTGGGCGATACCTGACCTCTCCGCGTTTACCTTCGATCGACTCCATAAGCGCAGACTCTTCGCCACAAATATATGCCCCTGCTCCTTCATTAATAAAAATGTCAAAGTCAGATAAGTATCCAGCACTTTTCATTTGTTCGATTGCAGATAGTATTAAACCAACGAGGTGATGGTATTCAGCACGCAAATAAATGTAACCCTTCCTTGCACCGATAGCATAGCCTGCTATTGCCATACCCTCTATGAGGCTAAAGGGATCGTTCTCTATGATATACCTGTCCTTGAAGGTACCGACTTCACCTTCGTCTGCATTGCATATCAGATATTTTTCATCACCAGGCGAGTTCCTCGCGAGCTCCCACTTTAAACCACAAGGAAAACCCGCACCTCCCCTACCACGTAAATTTGAAGCTTTGATCTCTTCAATTATGTTTTCAGGTTTCATCCACCGGGCTTTTTCCAGCCCTTGAGAACCACCATTTTTTACATATGTATCCAGATTAGTAGGATCAATAATTCTGCAATTCCTGAGCACAATTTGCAGTTGAGGCATTTTTAACCTTCCTGAAAACGAAATCGTGCAGCTACTCGTATTCTTTCAATATCCGGGAAATATTTGATGCATTTAAATCAGTGTAAACTCTTCCATCGATCATCATGGCAGGCGCTTTATCACACTCTCCGATACAATTTGTTAGCTGGATTGAAAAGCGTGCGTCTGCGATCGGTTTTCCCAGATGGCACCCAGTCGCGTCTTCAACAGCGCTTACAATGTGTTGTGATTTTTTAATAAAACAAGGGAGGCTTTTGCATATTTTGATGATGTGCCTTCCTTGCTTTTGCACTGAGAGAAAGGAATAAAACGTAGCTACCCCATATACGTCGCTTTTCGTGACACCCAGGGATTCTGAAATATCAACAAGTTGCTGCTCCGGAAGACAGCCAAACCTGTCTTGGGTTTCCTTGAGTAACCGCAGGAGATTAGGAAACCTATTTAGCGTACTCGGGATTGGTATGCCTTGTGTTTCAGCCAAATTATCTCCTTTGGAGTTTCAGCTTCTGATGATCAGAAATTTACCTTTCTTTTCATAAGCGACATGCCTTGGTTTGATTAAAGCTCCTGTTGGACAATTAGAAACACACACATCACAATCAAGACATGCATCCTTGTTGATAGGTGCATCAAAGTCTACGACAACCTTGGAGTCGAAACCACGGTAACCGATTCCAAAGAAATTGTGCCCGGCAATTTCGTTACAAGCTCGGACGCACCTACGGCAGAGAATACACTTGGAGAGGTCCCTGATGAGATGAGGGCTCACGTCTTCAATAGGATAATAACGTCTCTTTAGCACAAAACCTGGCAGTCCCACATCAAGTTCAGCCGCCAAATAGCGAAGTTCACACATATTCGCTTTAGTACACATGTAGCAGGTTCCGCAGTGACTGGTAAGTAAAAGTCTGATGATAACACGCCTCGTCGCTAACACCGATGGTGAGTGAGTATGAATGACCATTCCCTCAGTAACCGGAGTATGGCATGCCGCGACCAACGTGCGAGACCCTGCCACTTCTACCACGCAGATGCGGCACGCACCAATTGGTGATAACTCCGGATGGTAACAGAGTGTCGGAATATGAATGCCGTGTTCACGCGCCGCCTCCAGAATAGTCTGGCCATCCTGAACAGTCAACGAAACATCATTTAGAATTAATTTCAACTCTTAAACCTTTAAATTTCAGACTTCAGAGGAAAATAAATGTTTGATGTCCAGCCATTATAATCGTGTACGATTATACTTGTCAAACATACAAAAAAAGACATTATTATTCGGCGATGCGCTATGTAAAAATCAGTTCGTGAGAAATCCAAGGTCATCGATTCAAACTGAGAACATTGAATCATAAAATAGTTGCAGAGTAAGACACGGTGTTTTATCCGAGCGAGCTTAGAACGGAACTTCGATAAATAATTCGAAATAATAATTCAAACAAATTAATCCGGAATATTCCTAGTCAACATCCTGCCCTTCGATTAACTTCCGCCCATACTCCAGGATAGACTCTTTCTTTTCCGGACTTGTATTTTTCGTCTCCACCCAGAGCCTCAGAGCATCAATGGGCTTAACTTCTTCCGCCGTCCACTTACCCAATCTTACTCTTGACTCGCGTTTTACGTCTCTAGTGATCGACATTGAATGAGCAGATTTGAGGGCGTTCCTGATCTCTGAGTCGTTCAATTGGTTTTCAATTTCGGCCGGTAAGGTCAGCTGTAGTCGCACGATAGCGTCTACTACGTCCTCAGATCTCTGCTTAATCGCTTGCACGATGGTGTTCATCGGACTTAAATCATGCGTATCAAGCGCGACTTCTATCGTGACAAAACGTCTGCATTCAATTGGTTGGAAAGAATAAACTGTATTCCTTTTCTGTGTATCAGCATCAATGTCTACAATCCAAAATCCTTTGTCGTCCTTTTCATCACCAAAATCGAGTTTTGCCAGGCTCCCCGAATACACAACCGGCGGACATGGATTTAACACCTGCCCCTTATGAATATGCCCGAGAGCTACATAGTCGAAGGCTGGACTAGCAACATTACTGAGCAGAAGAGCGTGCTCCTGCCCGATCGTCATCATTCTTTCTGAACCAACTCGCAGATTTGGGGCTGCCACCCAGACATGCGCGGCTAAAATGGCTGGTAATCCGGGTTTTAATTTAGAGATATGGTTTTCAATAATATTGTTCAATGCTGACTGCATCCGTGCATTA
>CAYHBE010000008.1:0-14204 GCA_964354765.1 uncultured Dehalococcoidales bacterium
AACTGGGGACACGTAGATTTTCAGTCTACTGCTCTACCGACTGAGCTACCTCGGCATAACAAAGATTATTGTATCTGTTGGTCGGAGAGAGTGTCAAGAATTGACCCAGTAGTAAGGAGTTTGTATTAAACCTTCTGCTGATTGTACCTGAAATTGTCAGTTAGAAGGAAAACAGAGATTTAGCAATTATCTGTGATGGAGAAGTAATTATCCGGCATAAGTTTAAGGGAGCGCAATTCTCTGATAACAAGTTTCCTCTTCAGCTCAAAAACCGCAGGAGTTTAAGAGGACGCAGCCCTCTTACTATATTTTCCCCTTCTCTGCGGAGAAGGAATCAGGAGATGAGGCACTTTATCAAACCAGTACGACTTTATAATGAATCAAGCTACACTTTTCAGCCTTGCCGAAAAAACTGACCGCTGAAGGCTGATACCTGACAGCTTCTTTCCCCCTTTCATCAATCCCCTGCCGTAAATGTTGACACGCATCGTCCAAGTCTGCTATTATTTTTATTTGTGCTCACTTGTACGGCAGTGACGAGGGCAACTTGAACCACTAGTGTTAAATTTGCTCAGGAAATGCTGAGGGGATGAGCTACGGCTCATCTTTTTATTTGTAGAGCACGGGAGGAAGCACTTGCCGACTATTAACCAGTTAATTCGAAAAGGACGCAGTACCAAGGGCGAAAAGTCCAAGGCACCGGCATTACATTACAACTATAATGCGATGAAAAACCGCACTCACTGGGGAGAGGGTAATCCTCAGAAGCGCGGCGTCTGCACCCAGGTCAAGACCATGACCCCCAAGAAGCCCAACTCAGCCTTACGGAAAATCGCCAGAGTCCGGCTTTCCAACGGTATTGAAGTTACAGCTTATATTCCGGGTGAAGGTCACGAGCTGCAGGAGCATTCCGTTGTACTGGTAAGAGGCGGCAGAGTCAAGGACCTGCCTGGCGTCCGCTATCATATCATTCGCGGTGCGCTGGATACTACCGGTGTACAGAACCGCAAGAAAGCACGCAGCAAGTATGGAGCTAAACGTCCCAAAGCGACAGTTGAGCAGGCTTAGGAGGAATCATGCCACGGCGTTCTCGAGCATTAAAAAGACCTAAGATCGCACCGGATGCCCGATATCAAAGCATCACGGTAACCAAACTTCTTAACCGTATTATGAAACGCGGTAAGAAGAGTACTGCGGAACAAGTTGTTTACGGGGCTTTTAACCTCATGAGTCAGCAAGGCTCCAAAGATCCCATAACCGATGTGGAAACAGCAATAAAGAATGTTACCCCTCAACTAAAAGTGAAATCGCGCCGGGTTGGGGGTGCTACCTATCAGGTACCCATTGAGGTACCGGCAGATGTAGGGTTGTCACTGGCACTACGCTGGCTGATTGACTCAGCACGTTCAAGGGGTGGAAAGTCAATGGCGGAAAAACTCGCCGCGGAATTAGGCGATGCCGCCAAGGGGCAGGGGACAGCGGTAAAAAAGCGCGAAGACACACATAAAATGGCAGAGGCAAACCGCGCCTTTGCTCATTATAGGTGGTAGGGAGGCTCACAATTAACCCGGTTACAGTACTAAAGGATAAAACTATGTCCAGAACAATACCTCTGGAACAGGTAAGGAATATCGGTATCATCGCTCACATCGATGCGGGTAAGACTACGCTTACTGAGCGTATTCTTTACTATACCGGCGTCACATATAAAATCGGTGAAGTCGACGAAGGTACCACCGTCACAGATTGGATGGAGGAAGAGAGAAAACGCGGCATCACCATCACTTCAGCAGCCATTACCTGCTCGTGGAAAGAACACCGCATTAATATCATCGATACCCCGGGACATGTTGATTTCACAGCGGAAGTGGAACGAAGTCTGCGCGTCCTCGACGGCGGTATCGTAATTTTTGACGCAGTCCAGGGTGTAGAAGCTCAGTCAGAAACCGTCTGGCGGCAGGCTGATCGCTATCACGTTCCGCGTATCTGTTTCGTCAATAAAATGGAAAGAGTCGGCGCTGACTTCTATAACACTATTCAGATGATTGTTGACAGGCTACATGCGAAACCGCTGCCTGTTCAGATTCCAATTGGTTCAGAAGCCGATTTCAAGGGAATTATCGACCTGGTTGAAAATCGCGCCTGGCTTATGGACGGCGAACGTGATAGTCAGCCAACCGAAATCCCTGTTCCCGAATCCGAAAAACAAAATACATCCGATTTTCGACACAAACTCATCGAGCAGATGGCAGAATTGGACGACCAGATTCTGATTTCTTTTCTTGATGGCAAGGATATCCAACCGGAAGAAATTCAGGCAGCCTTAAGACGAATCACTCTTGCGAATAAAGCGGTACCGGTATTATGCGGGAGCGCCCTCAGTAACCGCGGTGTGAGGCTCCTGCTCGATGCGGTGATTAACTATTTACCGGCACCGGCAGATATGCCGCCGGTACGCGCTGTCGATATTAATGAAAATAAACCCATTATTCGCGAAGCAAAAGACAACGAGCCTTTTACTGCACTCGCTTTTAAGGTTGTCACCGACCCCTTCGTTGGCAGACTTGTTTATTTCCGCGTTTATGCCGGGCAGGTAAAATCGAGTGACCAGGTATTTAACTCAACGCGCGGTAAGACAGAGCGTATTGGAAGACTATTCCTGATGCATGCTAACCGACGTGACGAAATCGAAGTTGCCGATACCGGCGCCATTGTTGCCACACTCGGTCTTAAAAATACCTTCACCGGTGATACCCTCTGCAGCCAAGTCCAACCAGTCCTCTTAGAATCCATTCGCTTCCCCGAACCTGTTATTTCAGTAGCCATCGAACCGCGCACCCGCGCCGATCAGGACAAATTAGGAGAAGCCCTCAAAAAACTAACCGAAGAAGACCCGACTTTTAAGGTCAACTTCAACGAAGAAACCGGACAGATTGTCATTGCCGGTATGGGCGAACTTCACCTGGAAGTAATTGTTCACCGCCTTCTCAGTGAATTTGGCGTGACAGCTAAAGTAGGCAGACCGCGTGTTGCTTATAAAGAGACTGTTACTGCTTCGGCTCAGGCAGAAGGAAAATTTATTAGGCAGAGCGGTGGTCGCGGGCAATACGGCCACGTTTGGTTGGAGATTGAACCGGCTGTCCGTGGTAGCGGTTGGGAATTTATTGACAAGGTTAAGGGTGGCGCCATACCGAGGAATTTTATCTCGGCAATTGAAGCCGGCGTCCGCGAAGCATTAGATGGTGGTGTCGTTGCCGGGTATCCTCTCGTCGACGTTAAAGTAACCGCGTACGACGGGAGTTATCATGAGGTTGATTCATCCGAACTGGCTTTCAAAATGGCAGGGTCCATTGCGTTGAAACACGCCGTAAACAAAGCCAATCCTGTCATCCTCGAACCCATCATGAGAATGGAAATTGTCACACCGAAAGAATTTCTTGGCGATATTATAGGCGATGTTACCTCGCGCAGGGCTCACATCGAATCTATTGAGACCCATGGTGACATCTGTATTATTCAGGCGCTTATCCCGCTGGCGGAGACCTTTGGTTATGCTACCAACCTCAGGTCGCAGACCCAGGGCAGGGCTTCTCATACCCTTGAGTTCCACAGCTATCAGGAAATCCCTGCATCCCTGGTAAAAGAGGTAGCGGAGAGAATAGGACCAGAATATGCCTAAACAAAAGATACGTATTAAGATTAAAGGTTTCGACCACAAGGTTGTCGATCAATCGGCGCAGCAGATTGTTGAAACGGTCGAGCAAACAGGTGCGGTGGTCGTCGGACCAGTACCTCTACCCACAAGAATTGAAAAGTTCAGTGTGATCCGCGCCAGTTTTATTGATAAGAACTCGCAGGAGCAGTTTGAAGTAAGGACTCACAAGCGCCTTATAGATATAGTAGAGACCACTTCCAAGACGATCGATTCTTTGACCAAATTGAATTTACCGTCTGGAGTGGAACTCGATATCAAATTGTAATAAATACCGGGACGAATTTAGATGATGATTCCAGGGATTATTGGTAAAAAAGTAGGAATGACCCAGGTTTTCAGAGACAACGGTCAAATGGAAGCCGTTACTTTGATTGAAGCTGGACCATGTACCGTTACTCAAGTCAAAACAGCCGACAAAGAAGGCTATAACGCGGTTCAAATGGGATTTGGACAGGCAAAGAAACTGAGCAAAGCCGAACAGGGACATATCAAGGAACTGGGTAAATTCAAACACCTCCGAGAATTTGAAATTGGCGATCCCAAAACTGTGAAGGTCGGCGATAAAATCGATGTTGGTATCTTTAAACCAGGCGATGTCGTTAGTGTTACAGGGATTTCCAAGGGCAAAGGATTCGCCGGGGTGGTAAAACGCCATCATTTCAAGGGTGGACCCAAAACCCATGGACAGTCCGACCGTACCCGGGCACCAGGTGCCATCGGCGCCACCACTACTCCAGGCCGTGTTCTCAAAGGTATGCGGATGGCGGGACACATGGGATTGGAACGCGTCACGGTGCGCCGTCTGGAAGTTTTCAAGACCGACCCTGAAAAGAATATTTTACTCGTCAGAGGCGCAGTTCCCGGAAACCGTGATGGTCTGTTATTAATCAGTAAGACAACAAAGAGGAAGTAAGCAGATGCAGGCTCAAGTATATAATTTGGCTGGTGAAGTCGTAGAAAATATCGAAATAAGCGATGCAGTCTTCGCCGTGCCGTTCAATGAAGGGGTTGTCCACCAGGCAGTCCTCAGGCAACAAGCAAATGCCCGACAAGGCACCGCCAGCACAAAGACTCGCGGAGAAGTATCAGGCAGCACCCGAAAATTATATCGACAAAAAGGTACCGGTAATGCCCGTGCCGGCGGTCGAAAATCACCTACCCGTAAAGGCGGCGGTGTTGTCTTCGGACCGCATCCGAGAGATTACCGTCAGTCAATGCCCAAGAAGATGCGACAGTTAGCTCTGCGCTGCGTATTATCCGCCAAAACAACTGACGGCGAACTCAAGATTTTAGAGGCAATAAAATTTGACGAGCCAAAAACTAAACAGATGACCGGCGTTCTCAATGCATTAAAAATTGAAAACTCAGCGCTTGTTGTCACATCAAAGTCTGAATTAAATGTGATGAAATCCGCCAACAATATTCCTGGTATTAAGACGCTTCCGGCTAATCTATTGAATGTGGTTGATATACTTGGACACAAGACCTTATTAATGGAAGTTGCAGCAGTACGGGAAGCAGAAAAACTGTGGGGCAAGGATTCTTCTGGAGAAAAAAGCGATGCAGCTCTATGAAATTTTACGACGTCCACTAGTCACAGAAAAAAACGCCACGCTTCAAATGGGTGGGAAATATGCCTTTGAAGTAAACAAGCACGCCAACAAAATACAGGTGAAAGAAGCTGTTGAAAAAGCTTTTAATGTAACGGTTTTAGGTGTCAACGTTATGAATATGCCAGGTAAAAGTAAGCGAATGGGAAAGGGTACAGCGATTACGCCGAATTGGAAAAAAGCTGTTGTAACTCTTAAACCAGGTGATAAAATCGATTTGTTCGAGAACGTTCAGTAACAAGGGGAACTTGAATGGCTTTGAAAGTATTTCGTCCAACCTCGCCCGGTAGAAGGGCTATGAGCGGCTATACCTTTGACGAAATCACGAAGGATAAACCGGAAAAATCGCTGCTCATCTCAAAAAAGAATCCAGCTGGACGCAATAACCGTGGTATCATTACCGTGCGGCATCAGGGCGGCGGTGCAAAACGCCTTATTCGTGATATTGATTTCAAACGAGATAAAATTGGTATCCCCGGCAAAGTAGAAGCAATCGAGTACGACCCAAACCGTTCGGCGCGAATTGCACTCATATTTTATGCGGACGGTGAAAAACGTTATATCCTGGCACCCATTGGTCTAAATGTAAAAGACACCATCATGGCCGGTGAAACTGCCGAAATCAGACCAGGTAATGCCCTTCCGATGCGTCTTATCCCCACCGGCACAATGATACACAACATTGAGCTCATTAAAGGCAGGGGTGGAAAGATGGTCAGGAGCGCTGGAAATGCAGCCCAGCTCCTCGCCAAGGAAGGCGAACACGTTCACGTACGTTTACCTTCTGGAGAAATGCGCCTGGTACGAGCTGAATGTATGGCAACCATCGGGCAGGTTGGTAACCTGGAGCACTCTTCCATCAGTATCGGCAAAGCAGGCAGAAAAAGAAATATGGGCTGGCGTCCCTCTGTTCGAGGCTCTGCTATGACGCCTCGCGACCATCCACATGGAGGAGGGGAAGGCCGGACTCCAATTGGTATGCCCGGACCAAAGACACCGTGGGGGAAACCAGCCTTAGGTCACAAGACTCGCGATAAGAAATATTCCGATAAATTTATTCTCAGGCGTCGGGGGAAGAAGTAGACTATGTCAAGGTCAACTAAAAAAGGGCCGGCTGTTGATGCGAAGCTGGTGAAAAAAGTAATGGCAGTGAGTCGCTCCAGCGAAAAAACGATCATTAAGACCTGGTCGCGGTGGTGCACAATTCTACCAGAAATGGTCGGATTGACCATCGGCGTTCATGATGGCAGACGACATGTTCCGATTTATATCACTGAAAACATGGTCGGACACCGCCTTGGAGAATTCGCACCGACTCGTACTTTTAGAGGGCATTCTATGAAGGAAGAAGCCGCCCCGGCGAAGAAAGCGCCGCCACCGGCTGCTTAGGAGATACATGGAAGTCAAATCCGTATCCAAAAATACAGGAATTTCAGCACGTAAGATGCGGGTAATCGTTGATCTTGTACGGGGTAAGAAAGTGAACGACGCTCTCACGATTCTTAAGTTCACACCTTCACCCCATGCCAGGTTTGTGGCTAAAGCAGTAAAAGCCGCCGCATCGGATGCAGAAAAAGCTCACAACTTAAATATGGATGACTTAAAAATAGTAAAAATACAAGCAGATGAAGCAGCTACACTGCGCCGTTATCGGGCGCGGTCTCGCGGTCGTGCCAGTACAATTCACAGACGTTCCAGTCATATTACCGTCGTCGTCGGTGAGCAGGAGGGCTAATGGGACATAAGGTGCACCCGGTTGGTTTCAGAGTAGGCATAATCCGGGGATGGGATGCCAAGTGGTATGCAGATAAACACTATGTTACCTATCTCCAGGAAGATTTAAAAATCCGCAAAGCAGTTCGTTCAATGTATCCTGAAGCAGGAGTTTCCCAGATTGAAATTGACCGGCAAGCCAATGCTGTAACCCTGACAATACACACTGCTCGACCCGGCATACTTATTGGACGAGGCGGCCAACGGGTTGATGAAATGCGGAATACTCTCGAAAAGCTCATCGGTAAGAAAATACAACTGAACATTAGAGAAATACAGCAGCCTGAACTCGATGCTTTTCTCGTGGCACGATCAGTTGCCGACCAGATGGAGAGACGTGTTGCTTACAGGCGTGCTATGAAACAGACCTTATTGCGCACAATTCAGGCTGGCGCACAAGGCATGAGAATCCGCTGCGCAGGACGTCTCGATGGCGCAGAAATAGCACGTAAGGTAATCATGCATGAAGGCCGCGTACCATTACATACTATCCGCGCAGATATCGATTACGGACTCACCGAAGCTCATACGGTTATGGGGCGAATCGGCGTAAAGGTATGGATATATAAGGGCGATATCCTTCCTGAAAAGGAAGAGGTTGAAACGGTTGCGGCTACTGCACCAGCTACAGCGGGAGGTAAACCGGTCGAAACTGCACCGGGTGCCGGTGTTGCGGAACTGACCCCAGTTACTCCTGAATCACAACCTACCGAGGTAAAACTCCCCGAACAACCAACCGGAGAAGAAAAACCCAAGACGGTGAGAAGAGCTCCAAGACCCCGGACAACCACTACGACTCCTGCTGAAGCTCGAGCAAGTTCGGAAGAGAAACCAAAAACAGCCGTCCGAAGGACAGTTAGACCAAGGACTGGAACTGCAGAAACAAAACCGGAAGAATCTGCTGAAGATAAACCAAAGACTGCTGTAAAACGGACCCCGCGGACTACTACAAAGCCTAAGGAAATAAAAAGCGAAGAAGTAGTAGAAAAACCGGTTTCGGTTGAATCCGCGGACAAGCAGGGAGAAGGCAATGCTACAACCTAAACGTGTTAAATTCAGAAAGGTTCAGAAAGGCAACCGGAAGGGTTCCGCCCATTCTGGAGATGTTGTTACATTTGGTGATTACGGACTGCAGGTAATGGAATCTGTCTGGTTAACAGCCCGTCAGATCGAGGCAGCGCGTCGTGCTATTACCCATCATGTACGCCGTGGTGGCAAGGTCTGGATAAGAATCTTCCCGGATAAATCGGTAACTAAAAAACCGGCAGAAACCCGTATGGGTTCTGGGAAAGGCGCCCCTGATCACTGGGTTGCCGTAGCCAAACGCGGCAGGATTATTTTTGAGATGGGCGGCGTCGATGAAACGCTTGCCAAGGAAGCCTTACGCCTGGCTTCCAATAAACTACCCGTGCCAACAAGGTTTGTTGCCAGAAAGTCGACAATTATCGGGACGAGTAAAGCCAAGGAGCTAGCGACCGTTGAAAGCGAATGAAATTCGGTCTATGAGTACCGAGGAAATGAACAAACAGCTTCAGGCGGATTATCAACAGCTATGGGACCTGCGTCTGAAAGCTAACACGCGGCAGCTGGTGAATCATCGTGAAATCCCGCGTGTCAAGAAACAGATTGCTTTATTAAAGACAGTTCTCAGGGAACGTGCGCTGGAGAGTCAGGAACACCCGGCGTAAAAAGAGGGGATTAAGCTTATGCCAGCAATGAAAAAAACAAAGGTGGGGCAGGTACTCAGCAACAAGATGGACAAGACAGTCGTCGTGTCTGTTGAGTCATACCGCCATCATCCTCTTTATAAGAAAACTATCCGGAACGTCGTGAAATACAAGGTACACGATGAGGAAAATGAATGCGGTATCGGGGATACAGTACGCATTGTGGAAACCCGGCCTCTTTCGCGAGAGAAGCGCTGGCGCGTAAGTGAAATAATGATTAAAGCAGCGGCTATTGAAGTCAAACCTGAAGAGATCGAACCTAAACTGGTGAGCGAGGAGCCCAAGGAATCTCCCGCTGAGGCTCAACCAGCTGAAGAAAAACCAGCGGAAACAAATTAAATACATTCGGGGTGCACCGTGATTCAGACTTACACCAGGTTAAAAGTTGCAGACAATACAGGCGCAAGGCAAATAATGTGCGTCAATGTTCTCGGAGGAAGCGGCCGCAGGTATGCTCATCCGGGTGACGTGATCGTCGCGGCTGTGAAAAAAGCCATCCCGGGAGGATCAGTTAAAGAAGGCGATGTAGTCCGCGCGGTAGTCATCCGCACCATCAAACCAACACGCCGCGTAGATGGGACTTATATTCGTTTCGACGACAATGCAGCAGTGATACTAACCGAGAAAAACAATCCCAAAGGTACCCGTATCTTCGGTCCGGTTGCCAGGGAACTGCGTGACAAATTATTTACCAAGATCTTATCGCTAGCACCGGAGGTATTGTAAGGAATAACCATGAAAATTCGGAAGGAAGATAATGTCCTTGTTATTACCGGCAAGGATAAGGGGAAAAAAGGCAAAGTCCGCTTCGTATATCCACGGAGAAACCGTGTACTTATCGAAGGCGTGAATATGATAAAAACACACAGCAGAGCGAGACAGCAGGTCAAGCAGGCGGGTCTTATTGAGCGTGAAGCTTCAATCGCACTTTCTAATGTCATGCTTATTTGTACCCGATGCAACAAACCCGCACGTATTGGATATAAAATCCTGGACGATGGACGGAAAGTCCGCATCTGCCGCTCATGTAAAGAGGCAATAGACTAAAATGGCTGGTTTGAAAGAAAAATATCTGAAAGAAATTGCACCCAAGCTCATGGAAACAAAGCGTTACAAGAATACCATGGAAGTACCACGGTTGGAGAAAATCGTTATTGGTATCGGCTTGGGTGAAGCAATCACAAACGCCAAAGCACTGGAAGGTGCAGAAAAAGATCTACCGATCATCACCGGGCAGAAACCAATCATTACTCGTTCACGCAAGTCTATCGCAAACTTCAAGTTAAGAGAAGGAATGCCGATCGGTATGAAGGTAACTTTACGTCGCGAACGGATGTATGACTTCATTGACCGTCTGGTAAATGTAGTCCTGCCGAGACTCCGTGAGTTCCACGGAATTCCCCGTAACTCGTTTGATGGTCGGGGTAACTACACACTGGGAATTAAAGAACAGACCATTTTCCCTGAAATTGAATACGATAAAATCGATAAAGTGCGTGGGCTGGAAATCACCATCGTCACAACTGCCAAAACAGATGAAGATGGCCGTCTTTTACTAGAAATGATTGGAATGCCCTTCAGCAAAGATTGATTGGAGTTCCATGGCAAAAAAATCTGAGATAGCAAAATGGAAACGTCCACCGAAGTTCAAGGTGCAACAGCATAACCGCTGTCAGGTTTGTGGAAGACCGCGCGCTTATATGCGCCGGTTTGGCTTATGCCGCATCTGCTTCCGGGAACTTGCCCTCGCCGGCAAGGTCCCTGGCGTAAGGAAGTCGAGCTGGTAAGGACAGTACGGTCAAAGGGGGAGTAAGGGTGACTATTTCTGACCCAATTGCAGATATGCTGACCCGGATCAGGAACGCCACGATGGCGCGCCATGATACGGTACTAGTCTCTTCTTCAAAAATGAAATTGGCGATTGCCAAAATTCTTAAGGAAGAAGGTTTTATTAAAGATTTTGAGGTCGTAAGAGGCAAACCTCAGAAGGCTATTAAAATTCACCTCAGATATCAGGACCGTAACCAGTCTGTACTTACGGGACTGGAACGTATCAGCAAACCAAGCTTAAGGATTTACGTCCAGAAACAAGAAATTCCTAAGGTTTACGGAGGACTCGGCGTTGCCATCCTTTCCACTCCAAAAGGAGTGATGACCGGGAATAAAGCCTGGAAAGAAGGAATTGGCGGAGAACTACTCTGCTACGTGTGGTAATAGATTTAGGAGCATAACCCATGTCTAGAGTCGGGCGATTGCCCATAACGGTACCAAAAGAGGTATCAATAAAAATTGAAGGCCGCTCAGTGACTGTAAAAGGTCCCAAAGGCGAGTTGAACCGCCACTTTAATGAAGGTATTACCATCAAACAAGAAGATGGACACCTGCTCGTCTCTCGCTCCAGCGATGACGGGAAAGCACGTGCACTTCACGGCCTTTCACGTGCGCTCCTGTCAAACATGGTTGAAGGTGTGACCAAAGGATTTGAAAGGACCCTCGAGATCGTCGGAGTCGGTTACCGCGCTCAGAAAGCCGGCGATAAAATTGTAATGAACGTTGGTTTTTCTCATCCTGTGGAGCTCGTGCCGGTGACCGGCGTAACACTTGCAATTGAGGGCGCGAACAGACTCAAGGTTATCGGAATTGATAAAGAGCTCGTGGCAGAGATCGCGTCGAAAATAGTAGCTATTAAACCTCACGATGATTATAAGGGTAAGGGGATCCGTTACGCGGGTTCACCGGTCCGTTTGAAGCCGGGCAAGGCCGGCAAGGCTATAGGGAGAAAGTAAATGCCACAGTTTAATCGCAAGGCGGCTCGAACAAAAAGGCACGTTCGCATCCGGGCAAAGGTAAAAGGCACCGATTCTCGCCCCCGCCTTTGTGTTTTCCGGAGTTTGAACAACATATACGCCCAGGTAATTGATGATGTTAAAGGCAGCACCCTGGTAATGGCGTCATCACTTGACATAGATATCAAACCGCAGCTCGACGGCAAAAAGAAAGCCGAGATTTCTCAACTGGTAGGGGCTGCAATCGCGAAAAGAGCTATCGAAAAAGGTATCTCGCAGGTTGCCTTTGACAGAGGCGGGTATCGCTATCATGGGCGTGTCAAAGCGCTTGGGGAAGCGGCGCGCAAAGAAGGATTAAAGTTCTAGAAATATTATTAATACAGGACAGAAGATATGGTTTTAAGTACTAGTAAAATCGACCCATCGGAACTTACATTAACCGATAAATTGCTTTACATTAACCGCGTTGCAAAGGTCGTGAAGGGCGGCAAACGTTTGAGTTTTAGCGCTCTTGTTGTTTCCGGCGATGGAGCCGGTCATGTTGGAGTTGGGCTCGGTAAGGCAAACGAAGTCCCGATAGCTATTAACAAAGCGGGATCAAGTGCGCACAAAAACTTGATCAAAGTACCGCTCAATGGTGCTACGATCCCGCACGAGATCGAAATTAAGATGGGCGCGGCCAGGGTTTGGATGAAGCCTGCAGCGCCGGGAACTGGTATTATAGCTGGCGGCAGCATGCGTTCTGTGCTGGAATTAGCTGGAGTTAAGGATATTCTCACCAAATCGCTGGGAACGCCAAATAAAACAAATGTCGCTCGCGCCACAGTCTATGCTCTTAGCAAATTACGTTTTCCTGCTGAAGAAGTCAATAAGCGAAAGAAAGCAGCTGCGGCTGGAGAGGCGGCGACCGGTGGCTAAACTGAAGGTTACCCTGGTAAAAAGCGGCATTGGTTACAAGGAAGATCAGAAAGCAACCCTGCGTTCTCTGGGTTTCCATAAATTAAACCAAAGCGTTGTGCACGAAGACTCCCTTGCAATTAGAGGCATGATCCAAAAAGTAAGACACCTCGTGAAGGTAGAGGAAGCAAAATAATGAGACTTGATACCATTTCTCCGGCTCAAGGTTCCCGCAAAGATCGTAAAAGGGTCGGGCGAGGCAATGGCAGCAAAGGCAACTTCTCCGGACGCGGCTGCAAAGGACAGAAATCACGCAGCGGACATAGAATGAAGCCCGGTTTCGAAGGCGGACAACTGCCGATTATTAAACGACTGCCGAGTCAGCGCGGATTTACAAATATTTTTAAAACGGAGTACACAGTTGTAAACCTTGATGACCTGAAGGAATTCGCCTCTGGTTCGACAGTAAACCGTGACGAGCTTATTAAAGCGGGAGTTATCGGTCTATCAAAAAAACCTTTGAAGGTTTTAGGTGGCGGAGAAATTAAACAACCTCTCACTGTACAAGCACACAAGTTTTCCGCCAGTGCCCGCGCCAAAATTGAGGCAGCCGGCGGCACAGCAGAGGAGGTTGGTAATGCGCCAAAGGCCAACTAGGCCGAGACTCATCCAGGCAATGCTTGATGCCTTCCGCCTGCCGGACTTACGAAGGCGGATCCTTTTCATGCTTGGGCTGGTCATCATTTCACGGTTTATCGCGCATGTACCACTGCCCAATGTAAACAACGCGGCACTGGAGAGTTTCTTTTCAGGGAATGCCCTATTGGGTTTATTAGATATGTTTAGCGGCGGAGCGATGAGAAACTTTAGCGTCGCCGCAATGGGTGTATATCCCTATATTACTTCGACTATTATTTTACAGTTGATGCAGCCTGTTATCCCAGCACTCCAGAATATGGCACAGGAAGGCGAAGCGGGACGCGATAAGATGAACCGCATCAGTCACTGGCTAACAATTCCACTGGCTGGTATTGCAGGTTACGGACAGATAATGCTGCTGAGGAGTCAGTTGGTTGACGGCGTGCCTATTATTAGTGTGGATTCACCTCTTCAAATGACTACGATGGTAATATCGCTTATCGCGGGCACGATTTTCCTGGTCTGGCTGGGAGAATTAATAACAGAATATGGGATCGGGAATGGCATCTCCATTCTCATTTTTGCCGGTATCGTAACCGGCTACCCGGACATGATTCGCCGAGGCGTTTTTGTAGCTGGTCAGGGACAGCTTGTTGGACTGGTCCTGTTCGGATTGCTGATCATAGCCACCATCGTATTGATAGTAGTCTTTACCGAGGCGCACCGGCGTATCCCTGTTCAATACGCTAGGACCTCTTTCCGCGGCGGCCGTATGTACAGAGCAAGTGGTGGTACACATATTCCCTTACGCGTGAACTCAGCGGGCATGATACCTCTTATCTTCTCCATGTCTCTCGTTGTGTTTCCGGGAATGATTGCCAGTTATTTTGCCAACCCATCAACCGCGGAACCAAATCTGGCTAATCACATTATGAATATTTTCAGTCCTGGACCTCAGGAGGCTTTCTGGGGAGGAGCTGTGTATTGGGTGCTTTATTTCCTTCTTACAGTATTCTTCACTTTTTTCTACACAATGGTCATATTCCAGCAGCATGAC